>CALCJG010000501.1 GCA_937967705.1 uncultured Spirochaetia bacterium | reverse complement strand
ACTTAATATCGGTTCTAAGCTTAACTGAGTGTCCTGATTTTCGGGGGAAATCCAATACCCTATCGGGCAAGATTGATTTCATCAGGGTGCTGGTGACGGCAGTGGACGATGGGGGTTTTGAATCGGAGGCAAAAGAGGTTAACATCACGGCGGGGGTGTATCCATTAATTTTTTCAATGGGTATTCTTTACCCCTCCAGGAGCTTCGGTGATCTTGTGGGGATTGGAGCAGGGGGCTCTTTCAGTTTCGCTTGGCCCAACCTCATATTTCCAAATGTTGAGGTCGGTGTGTCAACAGGTTTCTATTATCTAACGGGTAAGAAGTCATCCGATTCGGAGATCCAGAAGACTTCTTACGGCCTCTTTGCCCCCCTCACGGCAAGTTTGGGTTACAGGGTTTATTATACAGAGCGATTTTCCATGATACCGTATATTTTCGGTGGAGGTGCCTATCTGGATATTCCCTATACTGAAAGGGACAGTAATACGCTTATGGATACCACGAAGCATCTAAGAGATTTTGGTCCTGTGGCGGGGGCGGGATTGTCCTTCGACTATGAATGGAGGAATAATGTGATTCTGCGCATTCATTTGGAGCAGGGAATGCTCATCAAGAAGGCAGTCTTCGACTATCCCTACACGCGTATGGAGATTGCTGCGGGTTGGAAGCTTTAGAACTAGTTTTAACCCGGACGCGGGATGGCGGATCATACGGGTTTAAAAGTGTGTTAGCGTGCTTATGGCATTTTTTAAAAGGTATTTTTGCGGGGTGAGATAATATGAAAAAAAATATCTATGAACTGACGCATAGAGGGAAACCGACTCGGATTCTTCTCTGCGCTATCTTTTGTCTGCTGTTCTTTTCCTGCTGGAATGGATTGGAAGAAATGCACCAAAGGTGGCGGAACAAGGTGTACTATCCAGGAGAGAAAGTTAATTATACGGTTGGAGATGTCTCTTTTCAGATGGCCTTTGTGCCGGGAGGAAAAACTTTTCCCACCGGTGAAACTAACAATGGAGCAGCCATGGTGCCTAACGCGTATTGGATGGGAGAGACCGAGGTAACCTATGAGCTATGGTATAAGGTGTATTCATGGGCAACAACGGATGCAGGAGGGGGAAAACGCGCTGATGGAGGAGTTTTGTACGTATTTACTTTTGATACAAATCGTGATCCTCGTGCCGGTGATGATGGTGTCCCGGGAAGCGATACAGGCAGCCAGGAACCCGTTACCTATGTAAATTGGCGTCATGCCATGATATGGTGCAATGCTCTTACGGAATATTATAACATTACAAACGGAGATGAACCCGATCTTGATCCGGTCTATTATACCGATGCGGGGTATTCAACCTTGATACGAAGCGCTAATTATGCTGCGATTAACACCACTCCTGGGGGGCAGGACAATCCCTATGTTAAAGAAACAGCGAAGGGTTTTCGGCTTGTTACGATCAATGAATGGGAACTGGCCGCGCGCTGGCGCAACGATTCAATAAACACCGTTGACGGTTACGCAGATCCCTGGTTTACCAGAGGCGATTCCGCCAGCGGCGCAGAAGCCAGCACGAGTGATTTAACAGCCACAAAAAAAGTGGCGTGGTGCGATCAATCCCACACCAAGGTGGTTAAGGATATTATGTCTAATTCCCTGGGCCTCTATGATATGAGTGGAAATGTGTGGGAATTATGTTTTGACTGGTATACGCAAGGATCTACCAGAGTGGGCCGGGCTGGATGTTATTTTGGGGTATTAAATTTGGAAATAGGTAAAATATTATCCCAAAATCCTACCTTAGGTAGTGGGGTTATGGGTTTTCGCCTTGCGAGATCAGCGCCCTGAGCATTCTTCCATGTGCCAATTCTTCAACGAGATTGAAGTGCTTCTGCCTTGTGAAGGGTTACATACTCTGCAGATGCGGCAATCCGTATAAAATCACTAAAGGGATAGAAGCACGGGACTGCTTTAATATGAAAATTTAGGCATCACATCCCCTGCCCGGAGCTATCCTTGCCCGATGTGCCTGCCTGCAGGCCGGTCTGCTGTGCTGAAAAACCCGCATCAATGTTGAGCCCGCTGAAAAGAGGTTTTTGCATCCGAGGGGCTTCTTCTGCGGGGATCCGGGTTTCATAGAAGGGCCTTTCGCGGCAATTTTTGGGGAAACGTTGTGGCGTATTCCTGCATAGGAATAGGAAGTCATCATCAGGGTGATGTATAGCCCATGAGAGCCTGTCCCATGGTTTAGAAGCGTTTCATAACCGTTGTAACGCCTTTGCGTGCGGCCACCTCGGGATGGAGAGGGGAGTATCCTATCTCAAGTACCCCGTTGCGGTTAAGGACCTCGCCGTGGAAAGATTGCGGCCGTAGCGGAATAGGCCCCGCAGGTTATGGTACCCGCTTGATCGTCTTGTCGGCGATCATGTTTTTAAATTCCTGAAGAAGGATCCTCTCATGCTCGTCGATCCTGCCGTCCTCAAGCGCGATATTGTATATCTCCTCGTATTCGGCATTGGTTACCACATGATCCTCTATCGCCCTTTTGATCGCATCCTCAAGTTTTTTCCCGCTGTTGGTAAGCATTGTGCACACCTCGAATTATTAAGAATTATCATAGGCACGGCTTCATGACATTATTAATACTGCAGGATTGTATTTAAAGCAAAAAAAATGTCACGGGGATATGCTATGAATAAAAAAAAGGCGGTCTATCGTAGTTCTTTTTTCCGGGAAGTATGATAATTTCCTTGATGTAAACAGTCAAAGGGGTTATGGGTTACAGCAGATATCAAATCAATGGAGGGGTGTAGTATGATCAAGAAATCGCTCATGGGTTTTTTCGCTGCCTGCGGGCTCTTCGTTCTGATTTCTTCGTACGAAGGGCCGCTGTCATTCGCGGATACCGTGAGGACTGTCCGGTCGGGAGAAATTGTTACAGGCGTCCTGAAACGCAATGAAAAGCAGCACTTTTCCCTCGCACTGAAGAGAGACGCCGTTATCCTGGTGGATTGTGAGAACGAGGACAAGAAGAGCGACTTTGAGCCGGATCTCCTGCTGATCCACGGCAGCGGGAAAAAGTACGAGGCCATCCATCCTGCGGAGTATAACGGCAGCCGGGTTACCCGCAGGGCAAGGATTGTCGGCCTGGTTAATGGCGGGGGATGCCGGATCGTGGTGAGCGAACGTTTCGGCAGGGAAGGCGGATACCGGCTGACGGTAAACACCTCTCCGGAGCAGTCCCTTCCAACTGTACATACAGGCAAACGGGGTGACGCCGTCACCGTCGGCGCCATGGAATTCCTCTACATCCCCGGGGGGACCTTTTCGATGGGATCGAATGTCAAAAAGGATGAATCTCCCGTGCACGCCGTCAGGGTAAGTCCCTTCTGGATGAGCCGATACGAGGTAACACAGTCGCAGTACAAAAAGATCATGGGGAAAAATCCCTCGTCTTACAAGGGCTTCTTCGGCGGTCTGTTTACGGGGAGTTATCCCGTTGAAATGGTCTCCTGGGATCATGCCATGGAGTTTTGCGTGCGTTTCGGTCATAAGCACGGGGTTGTGGCATGCCTGCCCTCTGAGGCGCAGTGGGAGTATGCCTGCCGGGCCGGAACGTCGACCCGCTATTTCTGGGGGGATGATTGGGATGGGCGGTACAGCTGGAATTTCAGGAACTCCGGTAAGAAGGTTCACCCCGTGGGGGAAAAACTCCCCAATCCCTGGGGTCTTTACGATATGGCCGGAAACGTGAGTGAATGGTGCCTGGACCAGTATTCCCAGCATTATTACGGGAAATCACCGGAGTTCGATCCCCGGGGGCCCGACAGGGGGTTCGGGTACGTCGTGCGGGGAGGCACCTGGGGGGATGGTGACGAATGGGAGCGTTCCGCGGCGAGAAACCACTGCGGCGGGGGGTCCTATACCAGGGGGTTTCGTATCATTATTATACCCCGCTGATGCGTTGTTCCCGTTCCGGTGCCTGCCCGGGGTTTTTCATAATCAGGGCAGGGATCAACGGTGTTCCGGGATGACATTTATAATAGAAAGGAACCGCGGCAAGCGGTACATTGAACCAGGGATATGCCGATAAACTACTCCAACAGGGTTTTCCTGATCACAGAAAATATACGGATCGCTGCCCCGATCCGACAGGCCCTCACGGGCCTCGGCATGGCTGTCGAAACGGAATTCCTCAATCTCCACTCGATACCGGCCATTAAGAAGGGCATCGCCCGTTCCGGCCGGACTGCCTTTATTCGGACGGAGCTCCTGCGCTTCATTCGGGAGCGGGGGTTCCCTATGGCCATCGTCATGGACGCCCGGATAGACCTCGGCATCGGAGCCGGCGAGGACCCGGGCAATATCAAGCTGTTGAAGACGTTCCTCATCGCCTATATCATCATAAGCAAGGGAAGGGACACCAGCGGCATCCACGGCAGGTTCATCCTCCTCGCCCGGGGCAGGGATTTCGAGAAGGAATACGGCCTCGGAAACGGACCCCGGGGAATCCTTGACCTCCTGGCAACCCAGAATCCCGACATCAATTTTTTCATCGATGAGCTGAAGGAAAACCGGGAGCGGTTCGACCAGTTGTTCACCATCAGGGTGGTTGACCCGGAGATACCCTCCGGCTCCCTGAAGGATATCATCCGCGGAGTCCTGGCTGGGGCTGCGGTGCGGGGAAAATCGGCGGTATCACCTGACAATAACGCTGTGCCGTCCGCCGGGGACGATGCAGGGGAAGCCGGCCATAAGGACAATCCTTCCGAAACCCCCGCGAGGGTCCTCTACCGCCTGGACGAGAACACCCTCTATGATGACGGAGAACTGGTCCCGGAACTCACTGAAGAGCACAGGGCCCTGAAGGAAAAGGAGTTCTACCTCTCGGGTTCGTGGACGAGCAGCACGGAGCTTGACGTGTCAAGGAAGATCGCCGGAGTGCTCCAGAAGGGCCTGGGGGAGAAGGATGATAAAAAGCGGTTTAGCTACAACGAAGCGATCATCATCAATATAGATGATAAGTGCGCCATCGACAAGAACACCACCCTCTCGATGGCTCAGCTCTTCACAAAAAACCTCTCGGCCTTCAAGAAGATTGCGGTACGGGTCAGCCCGGTGCACGGGAAGGTCATCGAGAAATCACGGGGCTACCCGATGATCAAAAACATCCTCACTGTGGCGGGATCTGAGGAGCCCCCTGCCGGCGGGGACGTGTAGTCATTCCTTCTCGATTTATGGAAATCGGCGTTTCTTTCCTTTTACGGTAACTCCGGGTCGTTCAGGAAATTATCTCATCCAGCCTATTTGACGAAAAGCTCCCGCAGTTGTTCGAGAATCCTGTCGCCGCCGTGTACCGAGATTGACTGGACCTTCTCGCTGATGCGCTCCAGGTACTCCATCTCCTTGAGGCGCAGGAGCAGGGGGTTGTCCTCCATGAGCTTGGCGGTATTGAGAAGGCTGCGGGTGGAGGCGGTTTCCTCGCGCCGCATGATGACGTTGGCCTGGGCCTGTTTCTCCGCCTTGATCACCCCGTTCATGATATCCCGGATATCTCCGGGCAGGATGATGTCCTTTACGCCGGCATAGACGAACTCGAGTCCCCAGGACCCGGCAGCCTCCCTGAGCTTTGCCAGGGTAAAACTGCCGATCTCCTCCTTCTTCTCCAGGAGATCGTCGAGCTTCAATGTACCCACGTACTCCCTGAGGATGAGCTGCAGGACGATGTAAAGCTGCTCCTCGTAATTGCGGTAGGAGAGGAGCACCCTCTCGGGATCGGTGATTTTGTAGTGACAGATGAAATTGACCCGTACCGTGACCCTGTCGGCGGTCAGTATCTCCTGGCCCGTCATATCGAGCTGGAGCTGGCGCATGTCCACCTTCTGCAACTCAACGGGGATCTCTGAGCGCACATAGAAGTACTGTCCCGGGGAGAGCACCTCCTCCAGTTTGCCGTCGATGAAGAGCAGTCCCTTTTCGTGGGCGGCCACCTGGTAAGCGCTCACAAAGGGCGCCACCTTGGGATTCTGCAGGATCAGGGGGGATATCTTTTGATTGAGACGCGGGGAGGTCCGGTCCAGGATGACCACACCGTGCCTGGTCATGGCCTTCCAGAAGGCATGGCGCCCGGGAGGCAAGAGGTCGGTGAAGTTGCCGTTCTTAAAGTAGAGCCCCGCTTCGGTGTCCTTTATCTCGAAAAGTTCGAGCTCCGATGCGATATCGGCGTGCGTGAGGTAGAGGTCCAGATCCCTTGCCGGTTTGAAGGGAAGCGTCACGTCGAACTCCTCGCAGGAGTAATCGCTGAAGGGCGTCAAGAAATGGGAGCCGGGTTTCAGCATCTTTTCCAGGTTTCCTTTTTTATAGACCAGCACGCGTCTGTCTTTCGGTACGTTTATTTTCATCCGGAACTCCTTGTAGTTTTTAAAACGGCGCCGGTTTTCCGCCGGAATCCCCCGTCCGAAGGGCGGTGCCTCCCTTGAGGAGCGGCGCCTTCCCCCGGGACCGGGGGGCGTTTCCGGGGAGGACATGCCTCCGGGGATTTGCCCTCCGGCTGCGAGTGAAGGAACCGCACCGGTATCCGGGCTGCCGCAGGCCCCGCGGCCGGTGCCCGTACCCCGGAGGGTGCGGGCCGTTCATCGGGCGTACTGGCCGGCGTCGGTGATCATTTTTAGAAGTGATCGGCTTCTTAACCTTATCAGGGTTTAGCCTGTTGCTCTACCACTGAGCTACCGCTTTCGCGGAGGGGAATCGAACCCCTGACCCACAGATTAGATGGTGCCGGCGGTTACAGCGCTGACCGAGCATACGGGGCGGCACGGCCGCCCGCACTGCCGCGGCATAGGGAGCCGCTGGCGCGGGGGCAGATGAAATCCTGCCGACACCGTTACTATAGCGGATTTCTTGATTAAGTCAAGCAGATATGCGGAAACCGCTCATCCCAGCATGCAAGCTGCAGATAGGCACAACGGTCTGATGAATGAAGGAGAATCCCGGCTGTTCTTGTGAACCTGGGGCCTTGCACCAATTCAGATGATGAGCGACCCTCAATTTGGAGGGGCATTATAGGAAGCATCCCAGCGCTCCTTTTTGTACCGCCATTTCATAATTGGGGAATTGCACTTTATATAACAGTCTTAGGAATGTTATATATTCAGGAGATGTAGACCCTCATAACGAAAGACGGATTTTACTCCCCCTCGCATTAACCAGGAGGAGGGTTGCCGGTTCCGATGAGTTCATAGGGCAGGGCCGTATCGACAGACTCGATGGGAGGATCCCGCCAAAAGAATATATCATGATCAGATAGAAACAGATGAGCTTATAAGCATCCTCATGAAAAAGGAATGGACTTTTAATCCTGACCGGGGTAGCGTTCCCCGATGACTCGCATGATACAGATGGGACGGGCGCTCACCGGCAGTAAAATAAGGGTATGGGAGAAAACCAATGAGACAGCATCTGCTTGATATCCTCTACGGAGCCATCGTAGGAGTGGCCAACATCATTCCCGGGGTCTCGGGGGGTACCATGGCCCTGGTGCTGGGGTTTTATGAGAGGCTGATCGGCGGTATCAACAACATCTCCTCGGCCACCCTTATTGCCTTTATTAAAGCCCTTTCATTCCGGAAGGAAAACCGGGAATTGTTTTCCGGGGAATTCGAAAGGATCGAAGGGCCCTTCCTCCTTAAACTTCTCATCGGGGCCCTGACGGCTATCGGGCTCCTTGCCAAGCTCATGTCCTATCTCCTGGAAAAACAGCACGATCCCACCTATGGTTTCTTTTTCGGACTGGTGTTGGTGTCAGCCCTCACCCCCTGGATGCTCATCAGGAAAAAGACCCTTCCGGTCTTTCTCGCCATACTTATAGCAGCCGCGGGGATCGTTGCCGTGACCGAGTCCATGTCAAAGGAGGACATGATCCGCAAGGCCCAGGCGCGTCAGGAAATCTCCCAGGCGGCCCGTGAAGGCCACGAGACCGGAAAGGTCAGCGCCGGGAGATACGCTTTTTATTTTGTCGCCGGGGCCGTTTCCATCTCTGCCATGATCCTGCCGGGCATCAGCGGCTCCTTCGTTTTACTGCTCATGGGAGGATACTTCGACATCCTCAGGGCCATATCCGTCTTTAACCTCCCGGTCCTCTTCATTTTTGCCTTTGGGTGTCTGGCGGGAATCATCTCCTTCACGCGGCTTCTTAACTTTTTGCTGAGACGATTTTACGATTCCACTCTGGGTTTTCTCCTGGGACTGGTGCTGGGGTCCCTCTGGGTTATCTGGCCCTTCAAGCACACAGTCGCGGTGGGCAGTGAGGTGGTCTATCTCTCCAACAGAATCCCTGATTCCCTGGGCTCGGGCGAGATCGTCACCCTGGCGGCTTTTCTGGCCGGATCGGCCCTGGTGGCGGTCATGATCGTGATCGAACGGCGAAGCGGCAGGGGGGGTGATTCGCAGCCGGCTTAGCCCTGCCGGGCTCCTCGGGAGATTCCCGGATTTCTTCAATCGAGAGAAGGGTAATGCAGAACCGAGTTGTGAAGAAGGGGATGACGGTGAATACCGTCCCATGGCAGAAACTCCCGGTCTGCTCCTTCATCGGGGAGGGAGGGGCAGTGTCCCTGTCTAAAAGACGTTAGCTTTTTAGGGTTTCCATGGGCAACAGGCCAGGGATTTTCGAGTTGCCAGAAGGTTTGTTGCGTATCACCTTCTTATCGCGAGGCTGTTATTCGAAAGAGATAGGGCGTTGCTCTGAAGACCCGGTGTGATGATAAATCCCTGCATCGCATCTTGAAAGCTTTGGAATCCGATCGACGTTGTTTTATATTCATCCTATATGCAATAGTTATTATTGCCGAACCCCTCACCGGCTTTTCCTGCCAGATCTTCGAGGGTGATGCTGTCGAGAAATCCGGCAATCGATCTGTCCAGGCTGCACCAGATTTCCCGTGTGGGGCAATCCGTGGAACGGCTGCATAATTTCGTGTTTTTTACACACTCCACTGGTGTTATATCCCCTTCCAGTATTTCGATGATCTCTCTCAAGGTTATTTTCGAGGGTTCGCGTGCCAGTATATAACCGCCGTTGGAGCCCCGCGATGAGATGACCAGACGGGCCCCCTTGAGCGGTATGACAATTTTTGAGAGGTACTTTTCCGATATCTGCTGACGTCGGGCAATATCCTTGATAATCACCGGGTCTTTTCCATAATGTATGGCAAGCTCGTACATCAACCTCACCCCGTATCTGCTGCGTGTCGAGAGTTTCATTGTAGTCTCCTGTCATAGCAAATCATTCAGTCCGCTATACAATATTCCCGTCCCTCATCTCAACGATCCTGTCTCCGAGTTTGGCTAGTTGCGGATTGTGGGTGACCAGAATCATTGTGATTCCCTCTTTCCGGTTCAGCTCTTTTAATATGTTCCCTATGTCGCCGCTCCTCTGGGAATCGAGATTCCCAGTAGGTTCATCGGCTAGCAGGATGAGAGGTTTGTTCACAAGAGCACGGGCTATGGCAACCCGCTGCATCTCCCCCCCCGATAGTTGTCCGGGGAGATGCCTCATCCTTTTTCCGAGACCCAGTATTTCAAGCAGTTTTTCTATATCCGCGTCCGATACATCCTTTTTGCGGAAGAAAGTCAAAGGCACTGCGACGTTCTCGTAGACGGAAAGAGTCGGGATCAGGTGGAAATTCTGGAATATATATCCAAAGTATTCACGGCGAATCCTGGTGAGTGCGCTCTCAGAAAAAAACTTTCCGGAACTGAAAATCTCCCGGCCGGCTATGACGAGCTTCCCTGAAGTTGGATTATCAAGGCAGCCGAGAATGTTGATGAGAGTTGTCTTGCCGGATCCGGACGGGCCGATAAATGATACAAATTCGCCCGACTGAATTTCGAGTGAAACACCGTTCACCGCCGGGATTTCTTCAATTCCTCTTTTGTATATTTTTGAAATCTTTGAGGCTTTCAGGGCTATATTCTCACCTGGCATATCAGTCCTCCTTTCGGATGGATTCAATCGGTCTTATCCGTGCGGCTTTGAATGCCGGATAGATCCCGCTCAGGAAACCTATGACAATGATCGTCAGAGACGTTGTAATAATCAGTCCCGGATCTATCGATACGAGATCACCAGTCGGCGCATACGGTAGGATGCTTCGGACGATGATTCCTGTAATTTTAGAAAGGACATAAGCAATTGTGTTCCCGATGAGTCCGCCTATGGAGCATAGGATTACTGTCTCAATCCAGATCATGAAAAAAATATCCCTCGGCATTGCTCCCATACTTTTCAGAATCCCGATTTCTCTGAAACGCTCGTAGACCGACATGAGTATGGTATTGATGACACCTACCATGGATATAATGATGGCGATCACTGCTATTGAGAGAACCATGACTCTGGCCGTCGATACAAGGTTTAATATGGTTTGCTTGACCTGTGCCATGGATACGACCTGTACATCAGGAAGCTTGTAGAGTTTTTCCTCAAATTTTGCCATGTCAACACCCTGGTTTACCTGTATTCCGACGCCGGTAATCTTTCCCTCCATGCCGAATATTTTCTGTACCGTCTTGACAGGAATGAAAATCGTACCGTCATCCTGTGTCCCGCTCCTTTGCAGAATACCCACGACGGTAAGTTCAATGTTCTTGCCCGGTATTAGAATCTTGTCTCCTACCTCGCGCTGTTCCAGCTCGGCGGCTTCATACCCCAGAACAGCTTCGTATGCCGTCTGATTCTTGAACCATTTTCCCTGTTTGAATTTGAGGTATGTTTTCATTTGCGGATAATTAGCGGGATCGACACCCTGGTATGCCATGATTCCGCCGCTTTCTCCCTTGTTCGGGTCAAAGACTGCCTGCATGAGCATTGTAGAAAGTCTCTTGACTTCCTTGTCTGAGGCGATGTCGCTTGCCACTTTCTCCGGAAGGTACTTGAGTCCTGTCCCTCCCTTTAGCATCAGTGTTGCAGCCTCGTAGGGGCAACCTTTTGCAGTGAGAATTATCTGAAAACCCATGTTGTCGATATCCCTGCTGAGAGACGATTCGTATCCCCGATTGAAGCCGATTAGACTGGCAAGCACCCACGCGGATAGCGCTATACCGATTATGGTGAGTGTGCTCCTGACTTTTTTCCCAAATAGGTTTTTATAGGCGATCTGGTATATTTTCATGACGTCGAACCTCTTATATTAGCCCTATCTCTCAATTGTTACCATATACGAACACATTCATGAGGATAAGGTTTTTTTTCACTCCCCGAAGGGTGGCCTTGAAATCGTTTTCAGCGTCGGGGGCATGGTTTCGAATTACGGCTACCCGTCCCTTCGCTTTTCCGGAAACCGGATCATATTGCATGAAATCGGCAAGGCTCAGACCGACAAACTGCTTGCCGAAGGCGGCCGTCCTGAGCCTTGAAGCTGATCTGCCGGTCAGCTTCTGATAATAGAAGTTCATAATGGTTCCTTTCATGTTTAGGACAAGAAATACCTGTATCCCGCCGTACTTACCTTTTTGATTCACGCCATGGATATAGCCCACTTTCTGCTTTCCCCTGAAAATTGTGTAGATCGTATAGGGTACATCAATTGTTTCGTATAATCCGCTGAAACGATCACCCAGTTTCTGTTCTACCACGGAAAGGAGTTTCTCTCCGCCCTTCTTGTCGATCGAAACATAATCGGTTTTATAGCCTGTTGATCCGGGAAAAAGTCTTCGAACGTCCCTGTCTGGATCATTGAGATCACAGCCGGTGGCGGCAAAGGTTGTCCCGTTATAGGCTAGAATTATTATTAAGCTGAGAAAAATCTGTTTCATGGCTGCCTCCTCTTATATAACTTTTTCATAGTAATATATTTGCAGAATGATTCGATGCTCCTTCTCCAAATAGGAATAGGAATACATCGAACGCCCTGTGAGGTAAGATGTAATAAGATATGATATCCCACCGTACGCGATCACATCTTTTCCCATATCTGCTTTAGTATATACTGGTTGAACTTCCAGGCTCAGTCTGTTTTCATCGAGCAGCTTGACAGTAAATCGGTTGAGCACTGCGTATGCGACCTCGCGGTCTTTCTTGCCCGAGATGGCTTCGGCTCGCCATTCAAAATTGTCCCACAGGAGTGTTGCGTCGATGCTTCCCATCGAGAACAATATGGGCCTGTCGTACATGGTGTCATATCCCATTGTTTCAAGGATTTTGCCGTAAGCACCGGATACTCCTATATTAAAATTATCCTGAGACAGTACGCCGTAAGAAACCCTTCCAGTTACGAGGTAATTGCCCCGCGTATACAAACCCATCCCGGTACCTGTTGATGTTGCGATTTTCAGGTCAGCTTTTTCAAAATCACGGGAAATTCCTGCACCCCAGTCTCGGTCGAATCCATATCCCATCATGCCGAGCGGCTGGAGAAGAAGACCATGGCTGTCAAGATATGAAGCCAGGCCAAGTGCTATCCTGTTATGCCCGGCCCATATATCGACACCGGGAAATTTGCCTACAACATAAGCATTGTAGACCTGAGGTTCTATGTTGTTTTTTTCCTGAGCATCATAAGCGGCTCTTCCCTGAAAAAAGAGGGTGGCGAAGTCACCGGTTTCTGTTGAAAACTTCTGAATATAATCCACGCCGACTGAAGGCTTTTGCATCGGGTCGTCCTGCTTCATCGAGTATAATACGGGATTATCACCCATGGACGTATAACCTCCCACACCCTGAGCTTCGATGTAAAGAAGAGAACTCGATGCGGTCAGGGTTTCGGCGGTCATGAACATCGTGAAAATAATCACGGGAATCAGGATGACCTGTTTATACATTAATTCCTATCCTGCCGTTAAAAATTCTGGTCTTGTCCTTGTACACCTTCACCTCTACCTCCCAATTGCCCGGCATTACGATATTAACTGGCAGGAGATATACCCCTTCCTTGTTGATCTGGAATTCGACCTCCCCGGAATCATGAGCATCTTTCATTGAAGGCATTCCCGACTGGCCTGTAATCCTGAGTGTATCAACATTGTTGTTTGCGGTATCGGTTACCTTGATCCGAACAAGAAACATGCCGATGGCGGGATTTTTATTGAAGTCATATACAAAAGACAGATCCTTATTGATTATGATCTTGGATCCCCTTTCGAGATACTCCGTGCCGGGTTTTGCAGTGTTTGGCTGTTTGCATGAATCCAATGCAATTACTGCGGCAAAACACATAAACAGGGCTGATAATATGGATTTGCTTATCATTCTCATTTTGTTATCTCCTAATTGATAATATTTTAAGAACATTGGTGCTGCTCTCATCCCTCTTCATTCTTCCGGAATCTCTGTATTTCATCGTGTTGATTCACCCCTGTAATTCTATTGTTTGGTCATCGCCAGCCCCTCATCGAGAGCCTCTATGATGTCGTCTGGATGCTCAAGGCCCACTGACAACCGTACAAGCTCAGGAGTGAGACCTCCTTCCCTTTGCTGGGCTTCTGATAGCTGGGAATGGG
>CALCJG010000500.1 GCA_937967705.1 uncultured Spirochaetia bacterium | reverse complement strand
ATCTACACTCTTTCCCTACACGACGCTCTTCCGATCTTCCGCTAAATAATTCTGCATTAGTTCTGGTTTTGCTCCCGTTCCCCCATGCTCCATTTACCGCTATAGATCACTATCCCTTCGGGATCGTATTCCGTTCCCTTGCCATGAAACTGATTTAGGCGAAAATGCCCCTTGTAGCGGGTCTTACCATCATAATAATACCAGATCCCGAAACCGTCCCGCATCCCCTCCTTGAAACTCCCGGAAAACTCAATCTTCCCATTATCAAAATAAGATCTCCCCTTTCCACTGTAATTGCCCTTTTTCCATCGTCCCTTGTATTTTTTCACACCGTTTTCATAAAGAGTACCCTGACCATGATAGACACCCTTCATAAAGCCTCCCCGATAGACGGTCGAGCCATCAGGATAATACAGGGCTCCGGTACCGTTAGGTTGGGAATTCTTCCATGACCCTTTGTAGATCAAATTCTCCCAGATTCCTTTTCCCTTTCCGTTTCTGCAATTACCCTTAATACACGATGATCCAGGAATTTCAGCCGGATTTTCCTCCTTGACAGCAGCCATCTTTTTCTTTCTCGCCGATGCGCCTATGAGCCCACCAAAATCACCTCCTGCATAGACCTTTTCATGGACTCCCGCTTCCGACTGAGAAGCTTCTTTTTTGCCAGTTCCTATAAAACTTCCCATGTCCCACTGCCCTTTATGGAGTCCCTTTCCGGATTCATCGTATCGAATCCCCTTCCCCTGAAATTGCCCGTCATGGAACTGTCCCCTGTAGAGAAGTTTTCCGTTATCCATGTACATTGTGCCCTGACCCTCTTCGACATCGTTCAGAAACTTGCCTGTATAGTTCCGTTTCCCGTTGGCATGATAGGAGGTCCCCCGGCCGTTGCGTTTGCCCTCCTTCCATTGTCCCTTATACTGTATCTTCCCGTCATCGTAATACAGGGCTCCGGAGCCGTGATATTTGTCCTCCTTGAAATTGCCCCTGTAACGCTTCACCCGTCCCGCTCCATAGAGGGTACCAAAACCATGATAAAATCCGTTTTTCCACTGCCCTTTGTATACCTCCGTGTTTTTGTCGCTATAATCCCCGTAAAGGGACCCCTTGCCGTGAGGTTTCCCGTCCTTCCACCTACCCACATAGGTCTGTCCGTTCCAGGGGCCCCGCCCCCAGCCGTTAAAGCAGTTGCCGGAACAATCAGAAGGATTGTATTCCGGGGCTGTCCTCTTCCCTTTTGAGGCGAAGGCATATTGCGGTTTTTTGGTAACTGCCTCCCCGGGATAATTCCTGCGGCAGAAATCACAGATATCATTCTCAAAGAGAAACGCCCCGGCCCCCAGGCGCGCCCCCTGGCATGCCAGCTCATTGCCCCCAAGCCGGCGACACAGGCTGTAAGCCAGATTGCCCTTGTTCTGTTCAAACCATCTCACACAGGACTGATAGTCCCTGACATAAGTGGGCATGGAGACCCAGTCCAGTTTACCCGCTGTCAGAACTCCAGCACTACTTAGGACGATAACAACCATGACAAAAAGGTTCAGAATATAACGCACCTTCGACCTCCTCTTCCGAAACCACTCCACCATGCTTCCGGCGGAGTCCCATCCGGAACTAATCAATTTACATGGATATTATTAATAAATTAAATAGTTTATTTACACATTTTTATGTCAAGAAAAAATGTTATCTGAAAAGGAGTGATGCGGAACAGAACACCGGCCATCGGCAGGGGATGCCATGATCGGCTTCGGTATAAACCAGGATATCCCCTACCGGTTGTTCTTTGTGGAATTGAAGAGGCTCATGTTGGAAGCGAAAATGGCTGGCAAAAGGGCCGAGAGGGCTGATATCCCCGTGGAGAGGAGAAGAGCCAGGTAGAAGTTCCTGTCGATCTGAATGGACATGTCGAGGCCCTTGAGCATGGGAAACCATTGCCCTATGTGGCGGGAGATATAGTCCACCAGAAAATAGCCCGCAATATAGCCGATGAGGCCGTAGAGAAAACCGACAAGCCCCGCCTCCAGCAGGAAGGAGAGGATGATCCGGAACTTGGAGGCCCCCAGAACCCGCTGAAGGGATATCTCGTAGGTCCGGTGATAGACTATGGAGAGATAGGAGTTGAAGATGGCCACCACTGTGAGGAGCAGGATGATGGACATGATGAAGATGAAGAAGGCATCGATGAAGGTGATGATCTTCTGCGTCTTCTCGGCAATATCCTTCTGTGACTTCACGTTGAGTTTCAGCTTCTTGATCCGGTCGGCCACACCAGGCAGCTGCTTGGTCTCCTTCACCTTGACGACCAGCATGGTGGTGGAATAGCACGGGCGTTTGCTGCCGGTTTCCGCTTTCAGCTTCCCACAGAAGCTCCTGATGAATTCCGCCGGTACGATCACCCCGGAGGTCGACAGAAGCGGTGTAAAGCCGAAGACCTTGGCTTTATAGTCGAAGACCTTTTCCTTGTTGTCGGCATCATAAATATTCATCTCGAACACGAAACCCTTAAGGGACTTTTCCCCCATCTCGGGAAGGCCCTTGGCGGCGGCAAGATTGTTATACATATCCAGGGCCATGGTTGGGGCCAGGATGGGGATGTATTTACCCGCCACAAAACTCTTCCAGTGAGGGTCCTTTCCTATTAGGAAATTGCGCTCAACGCCGCTGACGGGGACATAGGTCTTGAATTCCTTGCCGAACATGCCCGCCCGGATCTTGGCGGGGTGGTTCAGCCGTATGATCCGTTTGACGGATTCCACGCCGGCCATCTTCGATATGCTGCGCACCTTCCAGTCATGGATGAAGTTCTTGGTCTCCTGGAACATGCCGCCCCCTGAGAACTCCACAGGAGCCACGGGGGTGATGATCATCTCGTTGATATTGAGGGTGTTGAGCACCCGTACTTCGATGTATTCCTTAACCGATTTCCTCATCGAGATAAAAATCACCAGAAAGGCTATGAGGAACAGAATGCCGAAACTCGTGGCCAGCACTCTTGGTATTCTTTTCAGCAAATCCCTTATGGTATAATAAAGATTTTTAATAAGATAGAGCATGTCCGTTTTCCTGTACGTTCGTCCTCGGTCTGAATGGCCCTGTCAGGGCTCCACCTGATGCACCAGCAGGTCATCGTAATCCGCCTCGGCCTTGGTGCCGGTGTTGTTGGAATCCGTCAGAATGGCAATCAATGATGGGTTGAATTTTGGGGGTTCTCCGAAATACTTGAGGTAATCCTTGAACACATTCCTCTTCTCCTCGATCCACTGTCCCTTTTTCTTGGCTCCGCTCTCCAGGACGATGAACTTTCCCTCGTAGATTATCATTCCCATCCGGTCCACCTTTTTGGAAACCACTTTACCCGCGGGAAGGGAACTGCTCCAGACGTACTTGATCACGTTGATCGGCTGCTTGTCCCAGGAGAGGAAGGGGATCTTCTGCCTGGGGAAAACCACGTAAACCGCGGCGGCACTGTCGTTTTTGGCCCCGATCTCCTCATTGGCCCCCCGTGGCAGGATATGGACACGCCAACGCCAGCGCAGGTAGGGATAGGACATCACATCCCAGCTGATGATTTTGGCAATCTGAACGGAGGTCTTGTCGGACAGCGCATGGAGGTATTTATTGCCCTCCTCCGTCTTCACCGTATAGTCCCGCAGGGCCTCTTCCCTGGTTCTGTCCCGCATCACCCATTTGTCGAAGATGGAGCGATCATATTTATCAAAATTTTCCAGGATGATCGCATTGGCGGGAATTTTTGCCTTACTCTGATATCTCGGGGTTTTGGGTCCCTCCTCGGGTTCCTTTTCCTTGAAGAACAGGCTCTTGCAGCCAAAGGTCATACCGCACAGCAGGCATAATGCAAGAAATATTGAGGAAAATTTGCACCCCTTTGTTTCGTACCTCATCATCCCTGGCCTGCACCTCCCTGAAAATATATTGACTTTTATGCACTTCACCTGATATCAATGCAGGTGGTGGAAGTCCCGGAGAATGAACCATCCGACACCTCTACCCACCGGAGTAAAGGCGCTAAATAAAAAAACAATCCCGTCAAATTACATGATATTATGGATGATGTCTATCAAAAAATAAAGAGGCTCCGGCGTTTCAGGCTCCTGGTTCTGATCATCCCCCTTGTTTCCCTTGTGATGATCTCTTTTTATCTCATTTTCGTGTCCCAACAGCCCGATGACGGACTTATCCTGAAGGAGGAAAAAGTCTCGGAGGTGAGACCCGACAGCCCCGCTTCCCAATCCGGCATCAGGCAGGGCGACCGCATACTCAAAATCGGGCACATTAGTTTAGAGTCAATAACGGAAAGGAAATCCGTTTCTGCCAGCCTGACTTTCACTAGGGATTGTCTCTGCGGGCTGCTGCGTGTCTCCCGGCCCGTGGAATACCTGATCTATCGCAATAATACCATATTCCCCGTCACCCTTCATCCCGAACCCACGGGGTTTGCTCATCTGGATTTCTCGGTTTACCTGAGAAGCATCCTGGGTCTTTTTTTTCTCCTTCTGGGTATCTTCGTTTTCATGAGACGCCAAGAGGATCCCCGGTCACTTGTCTTTCTCTTTTACTGTGCCAGCGAGGCGCTCTACAGGGTTCTGGGATATTACTCCTGTTTTTGGGACTGTTCCGTCATAACTTTTCTCAATTACGCCATATCTCCCATAAAAGTGCTGAATGGAGTCTTCTTCTTCCATTTTCTGCTCCTGCTATCACAGCCGGATCTCAATACCAGGATGAAGCGGTCCCTCCTCTCCCTGCTCTACGGTACGGCTCTTCTCCTCATCGTTCTGCTTTCTTCCAGTCTCTTTAGATACAGTGAATTTTTTGATATTGTCTATCAGGTCCGGGAC
>CALCJG010000499.1 GCA_937967705.1 uncultured Spirochaetia bacterium | reverse complement strand
GAAGCGCTTTCCTTCAAGGAGACCGGATTTGGGAAAAACAGGGTCTACCAGGGAGAGCATCTCCTTCCATTGCATTTTCAGAAGGTCTTCCTTGAATGCTTTAAGTGAACCAGCCGCATGGAGTGCGCCGATGAGAGCACCGATGCTGGTTCCTGCAATCACATCAATGGGGATATTAAGTGCTTCCAAGTGCTCAATGACGGAGATATGAGCAATCCCCTTGGAACCACCGCTCCCCAATGCCAGACCTACTCTTCGATTGGTGAAATACTTCAGCGGATTTATCATTTTCTGGAAAACACTTCACGGATAAAAAATATTATTCCCTTGTTGAATAAACGAGCGGATGTAAATAATCCGTTCACCTACTTCTCTTTATCTACCATATCAGGGGAATTAGTAAAGTAGTTTTCTGGAAATGGGCCCAGAACAATGTAAAAAAGGATTATTCTTCTTCGGACATTTCTGAAATTTCCCGTTAAACGAAAAACATGCAGCACTATATGCTAGTAATGTGAGTAATGATGCATCAATTTAATCTCAGTCAAACAAGATGATGTTTCAGCCCTACACTTACAGTAAATAAATAGTGCCTCCTGAGAAAAAATGTTGACACTAATAGGTTAATTCAATACTTTTGGTCCATCATCGCGAGGTGGAGCAGTTGGTAGCTCGTTGGGCTCATAACCCAAAGGTCGCAGGTTCAAATCCTGCCCTCGCTAATATCAGGCGGAGTAGCTCAGTAGGTTAGAGCACACGGCTCATATCCGTGGTGTGGGGGGTTCGAGTCCCTCCTCCGCTAATCAGCATTACCCTGAGAAGCTGCGTTTTGCAGCTTTTTTAATTTCATGTAAGACAAACCAGAATAGATAAAAGTTATAAGAAGCGCAAAGATATCATCTATCCAGCCGATGGGTCCTAAGATATCGGGAATGATATCAATCGGGGATATGGTGTAGATTATTCCAGCCACCAAAAAGATGAGCGATAAAAAGAACCTTCTCTTCGCAGTATAGAGACTTTTGTCCTCAATCATATCCATATAATCGTTTCCTCCTGAAATGATCTCCTTATAGTATATAATAACTCACGGTTTCTTTCAACGAAAACGATCCATAACCATCAAATCTGCAGCTGCATCTTCCCTTGAGATTGAACAGGATACGGTTTTGATGCGGGTTTCAGTAATAGTAAAAATACAGTACTGATAATGCATAAAAAGCCGAAAAGGGAATACGCCAGCTTGAACTGAGAGAGATCTCCCAGTATGCCGCCAGTGATGGGACCCACAAGACCACCAATCCCATATGCGAAAAATATCAATGGATAATATTCGCTGATATGCGCACTGCCGAATACATCTGCAGTTATTGCCGGAAAGAGAGCAAAAAGAGCTCCGAAATAAAAACCGATCAGTGACGTCCCCAGGTAGAGGGACCAGCTTTTTTCCGCCATAAATGTAAATCCCATTATGAGAATCCCCTGTGTTATCAGAACCAGGACTATTGAAAGACGCCGTCCTATCCTGTCACTGACGACACCCCAGGCAATTCGTCCCAATCCGTTGGCGATGCTGAAAAAAATACCGATGGCAGTTCCTGATATTCTGATGGCTTCGGCTTCTTCCAGTCCGTTATGTATGAGGCTTTCTATGGGATACTGGAACATCAATCCGATAAACATCAGTCCCGACGCGGAACAGGCGATCAGAGAAAAGAATATATAATAAAACTGTGGTGTTCCCAATAACTGAAGCCCATTGGTATTCAGATTAGTATCCACACTTTTTGAATTATCTGATTTGCCGAGTGCCTCTTCGGGGAAACTCATAAAAAAACTTGCAAGGGATATAAATAGCAGGAATAGTATTCCATATAATATAAAGGTAAAGGAAAGCCCGTGATGGGCGATGAGATCAAACCAGTCACTTCCCATTTTAATCCAGACCATGCCCCCAAAACCGAAACCCGCAATGGACAAACCCACAACAAGACCCTTCCTCTCGGGAAAAGTACGAATGGCAACCGTCATGGGAATCATGTAAATGATCCCGGTACCTGCTCCTGCGACAATGCCGATACCAAGAAGGAGAGCCCAAAAGGAGGTCCCACCCGACAGGCCCGAAAGTATATAACCTGTTCCCAACAGAACACCTCCAGTCAGGGTAAGAGGACGAATTTTATTGGGCACGATTAAATGACGGCTTATTATCATGAATAATGAGAATGTAAAAAGAGAAACAGCAAATACGGTCTGACTCTCGAATTTTAACCATCCTGATTTTGTAAGTTCATAGGTATATACAGGCCATGCATAAAGTGCCCCCAGGCAAAACTGAATGACTAAAGAAGCGGCAATAACCAGATATTTCCCCCCCAAGGGATCTCTGTTCGATATTGATGAGCGTGTTGCCATAATCTTACATTATGAGGCAGATAAGAGGATAATAGCAATAAAAAAAGGGGGGTTTTATCCTCCCTTTTTTTATTATTGTCCGATTATACTTAGGCCTTTGTGGGAGGCTTCGCAATAATGGAAATCACGGCTCCCAGAAGACAGGCCACTCCGGCGATGATGAAGGGCATCATCCAGGCTGATGGCTCGGTTGCGCCTTTGGCAGCATTTTTAAAGAAACCGCCGATCTGAGGACCAACGATACCGGCAATACCGTAGGCAGCGAAAACGAAGCCATAGTTCTTGCCGACATTTTTGTTGCCAAAAAAATCTGCGGTTGCTGCAGGGAATAATGCAAAGTTGCCGCCGAAGTTAAAACCTATGAGCGCTGCCCCGATTGTCAGACCCATTTCGGTAGCACCCAGCTTATAGAAAGAGAGGAGAATAATCCCCTGGAAAAGGCACATGAGAAAGAGAGACATCTTTCTTCCAATCTTGTCAGAGATGGTTCCCCAGATAATTCGGCCTAGACCGTTAAGTATGGCAAGTATGGCCATGGCGGTTCCAGCTGCGGCACCGGCTGCCTTTGCCGCTTCAGCATAACCCGCATTAGTTTTATCGAGGGTGTTGATTTTACCGAAAACCAGGACATCAATTCCAAAGAGCTGAATGCAGGCAATAACCATCAAACCTG
Organism: uncultured Spirochaetia bacterium; assembly: GCA_937967705.1. GTDB lineage: Bacteria > Spirochaetota > UBA4802 > UBA4802 > JAGODF01 > CALCJG01. Next base: position 5,370 of record CALCJG010000499.1, on the reverse strand, counting down.
CCAGTGCTGAAAAAAGAAAAGTGGAAGCCAGCATATAGTACTGGGGTTTTTTAAGCATTTCACCTGATTCGAATTCGATGGCACCAGTGCTTCCGGCAGAACCGGCTGCGGGAGGAGTATATCCCTCAGGAAGCCATCCAGCGGGCGGATCCTTCATAACGAGACTTCCCAATACGACCAGAACGGCCCATAGAATACCATAAAGCAGGAAGGTGCTTCTCACACCATCAAGTCCGGCGAGAGAAAGATTGTTGAGCAGTCCGCCCCCCCAGGACCCGGCCCACTTGACCCAGATCGTGGCACCAAAGCCAAAACCGGCAACGGCGAGACCAGTAACCATACCCTTCTTGTCAGGGAACCATTTGATGCCGACAGCGATGGGTACCACATAACCAAGACCGATACCGGCGCCACCGATGATACCGATGAAAATCACCTGTAAAACGAAGGATGTGCCGAAAAAGGCTCCAAGAACATAGCCCAGACCCAAAACGAAAGCGCTGGCAATCGCGAGATTCTTGGGACCGATGGTAGCCATCTTCCTTCCGGAAATGATAGTCGTCAGGGCAAAGACGAATATACCGATGGAGAAGATGCCGAACGCTTCGTTGGCAGTGAATTTATAGGCACCGTTGGGATCCGTAAGCTTGGGAGTAAAGACGGACCAGGCATAGATGGCGCCCAGGCAGAGCTGAATGAGTACTGCACCGATAACTACCAGCCACCGGTTCATTACTTTTTCATTGGACATGAAAAATCCTCCTTTAAATTTAAACTGATGAGATGGTCACATCCTAAACACCACTGTGTCGTCACCAGTGTTCTAGGATGCTTAGTATGATGGGAGAAGATAAACAAACACCCATTATATAGGAAAAGCACGAATTATAGATGAGAAAACTATTGGAGAGGTGATTTTTTTCAAGAAAAAAAATCACTATATTTAATTTAATTTTGATAAGCCGAATACTATCCCTAAATCATGATTCCAGGCTCAAGAATTGGACCATTTTTGCCGAAATATTATAGATAAGGAAAAAATTTATGAATATTGATTATTGCGCCAGTCCTGAAATCCATAGAAACCTGTTAAAACTTCAGGAACTTCTGCAGACCGTAAACAAGAATCAAGCTGATATGACCGAAAAACTCCTGAAGGTTGCAGTGCTTGAGAAAATTCTCACTCCGGGGTTGGGGGAGAATATAGACATGCTGGCCTGAACAATTACGATTATCGCATCAATATACTGCTTATCTCCGATACTCCGCTTTTCTCTGCATAGTTAACCGCAGTGAGACCTTTAGAATCCGCAAGGTTTTTATTGGCACCATTTTTCAGTAAAAATTCAGCGATATCAACGACCTTTTTGATGTTTTTCTTATTTGCATTGCCGACGGCATCAATGAGTGCGGTTCGTCCGTTTTTGTCCTGAACATCGATCTTGGCCCCCCATTTGATGAGTTGGGTCAGAATTTTCTTCATGTCGGTGCTGCGTTTATCGGTATAGACATAATCAAATATATAATCGAGTACTGCCTTTTTGAAAACAGTATTTCCGTTTTTATCCTTGGCATTGATGTCGGCGCCGTTCTCCACCAACTCCTTCATAAGGTCCAGATTATTCTTCTTCCTGGCCATATTGAGAGCAAAGTCCCCATAGGTGTTAAGTGAATTAAGATTGGCATTATACTCCTTCAAAATTTTTATTATTTGCGATGCTTTCTTTATCTCATTTCTGGCCTTGGCTTTTTTACTGGGAACATCCATCTGAGCCAGTTCCATGATTAAGGTCTTTCCGGCATTATTAACGACATTGGGATCAGCCCCTTTCTGAAGAAGGTATTTCAGCATTTTCAGGTTATTATTCTTTACACATCGGTGGATGGGGGCATCCCCGGCGTCATTTTTCAGATTGATGTTTGACCCCTTTCCGATAAGGAGATCCGCTACCTTCTGGTGATTACCGTTTACAGCTCCAAAGAGGGCTGTTTCCCCATTGGGCCCCTTATGGTCAATAGTGGGATCCTTAGAGAGCAGTACGGATACGGACTGATAATAGCCTCTTGAGGAAGCAAGAATGAGAGCCGTGTTCTTTAGGTGATCCGTAATATTAACATTACTCCCATTTTCAAGGAGCAGTTTGATAAAAACAGAACGATTTTTATCCGCTGCTAAAATGAGGATAGGAACTCCTGTAGGGCTGATAGTATTGACATCAGCCTTATGCTCCAAAAGCAGTTTAAAAATATCAGAACTGTTTTTTTCGAGGGATATCAGCAGTGCGGGTTTCCCCTCCCCGTTCCTGTCATTGGCGGATGACCCATTTTCCAGAAGCAGCTTTACCATGGGGGTATACCGTTTTTCCACTGCGATTATCAAAGGAGTGTTTCCTGCAATGTCTTTTACCTGGATGTTGGCTTTATGCTCCAGGAGCGTCCTCACATTTTTAACCTGATTCTTTTCTGAAGCATGAATGATGGGATATTTACCGTTGGCCTGGAGTTCATTGACATCGGCTCCTTTTTCAACCAACAGTTTCAAAAGCTCGGAATCGTTCTTTTCCAGGCTCAGCAGCAGCAATGTCTTACCGTCCTTATTACGGACTTTAAGATCGGCTCCCTTGGATATGAAGAGCTGAAGCATTTTTCTGCTTTTCTCATAGGCAAGGATAATCAGGTCATTCCCCTTGTCATCTTTTCGATTGATATCTGCGCCCTTCTCGACGAAATATTCCACTTTGTCCAAACGATTATTTGCAACGGCAATCACCAGAGGAGTTCTACCCAGATTATCCGCCATATCGAACTGCGGTCCCTTGCCCTCCAGAGATTTTAATATGTCCATCAACCCCCGCTGTGCCGCCAGGTAGTGTATTACACTCTGCCCCTCCGCATCCTTGACATTTACATCTGCTCCATTATCCAAGAGCAACAGGATGATGGGCTTCTTCTGGGATTTGATAGCCATCATTAATGGTGTTTGCCCCTTCTGATTTTTGTAGTTGATCGTAGATTTGTTTTCCAGGAGGGATTTCATGAATTTCATATCCCCTTTCTCTGCGGTCAAATGCAGAAGGGAATTACCTCGGCTGTCTATCTTGTAGACATCCGCCCCCTTCTCCATGAGCATCTTGACCATTTTTTTCTGACCCATCTCGTAGGCATACATAACCATCGGTATAGTTTTTTTCTCATAGGTGTTGACTTTGGCTCCAGCTTCCAGTATTACCTTGAAAACGCTGTAATTCTTAGCCCCGATGGCTCTCCCGAGGGGAACCGAGTTCTTCAAATCCTCATCGTTCACATCAGCCCCTTTTTCCAGGACCAGAGAGACTGTTTTTGATGCTGCGGCTGATTTTTGGCTCGAGAGGAAATGCAGAAGGGTTTGTCCCAGCTTGTCTTTCAGTTTAATATTGCACCCGGATTCAACCAGGACCTTTACTGCCGCCATATTCCCGTTTTCCGCAGCAACCATTGCAAGGGTTTTTCCTTCTCCATCCGTCGTATCCTTATTTGCTCCCTTCTCTAGAACCAGTTTCAGAAGCTTCGTCATCCCCTTTTTTACAACCAGATAATGTAGCATCGATCGCCCTTTGTTGTCCGTTACTGTAATTGAAGCGCCGTTATCCATAAGGGCTTCAGCCATTTTTACTCGATTTTTCGTAACGGCTATCATAAGCGGAGTCTGCCCCTCATGGTTCTTCATGTTGTAATCGGGCTTACGATCCGAAATTTCAGAATGAAATTTAGCGTCGTTCTTCATCGTGATTTGATGAAGCAGTGTGTTTCCTTCATCATCCCGGTCATTGACATTACAGCCTTTCTGCATCAGGTAAAGAACCATATCCTTACGTTTGGCCCGGTATGCGTATATCATGAGGGGATATTTTTTCTCCCTTGCGTTGATGTTATATCCGGCATCGATAAGCATTTTGAAGTTATCGAATCTTTTTGCATCTATCGCCTTACCAATAGGGGTATTTCCCTTGCTGTCCTGGGCATTGATGTCAGCCCCTTTCCCCACAATAAGCTTGATAAGGTCACCAGCGGCATCCCCCTTGGCCTGGCTCAATATATGCAGCAGTGTTCTTCCCTTTTTGTCGCGATTTCCGAAAATTGCACCGGAATCAAGAAGATATTTTACCATCTCCATCTTCTTTTTCTCAGCTGCAATCATGACGGGAGTCATTCCCCGGGAATCGGTCTGTTCGATATTGCTTCCCTCTTCCAATAGCTTCTTTACCTTGGTTATGCTACCGCTTTTAACATAGGGAATAAGTTTGTCTGCCGAGTACACATAGGATGTTGTCAACAAAAAGAACAGGGTTAATACACTGGATAAAAATGCTTTCATCGACTTGGCCTCAAATATAATAGTCTTGTTACGGTGGTGAGGCGATTAGAATCAATCAAGCGCGGCTATCAGGCTGTCCAGAATGATCAGACAGGCATGCAGATAGGTTTCAGGATTGACATATTCCTCGTGAGCTCTTATTTCGAAATGGAGATGAGCTCCGTAGCAGCGCCCCGTGGTTCCTACGAGACCTATAACGTCTCCGGCATTGACCCTCTGCCCCTCGCGTGTCTTGACCACACTCATGTGACCATATAGAGTTCGATAACCGTTTTTATGTTCCAGGACCACATAACGCCCGTAGCCGCTTTTCAGATTGGGGGGATTCTCTATCGCCAGCATGACTTTTCCGTCAGCCGCGGACAATATGGGAGTACCGGAACGGGCCCCAATATCAATCCCCTTATGTTTTTCAGACTTGCCTTTAAGTACCCTGGGACCGAAACGGCTTGTGATGGGAAGGGACGTATTACTGAAAGGAAAGATGAACATTCTGTCAATGTCATCATCCTCCATGAAAGCGTTTTTATTCTTGCTGAGAAAAGCTCCAAAGACCCATCCGCTGTATTCATCACATGCGATTTCAACCCATTTGGATTTATTACCTCCAATGGATTTCAATTCATCGATCACATTGAGAATCTTGACCTTCGATTGATGGGGCAGACTGGTGATAACGGTTCCCTCCTCGCCGGGAGCATCTCTTAGACGCAGGAGTTCTGATTTAACATAAAAGGAATCACCCTTCCTGAAATCGTCGATTTTTTCCGGTTCGGCAACGACGGAATCCTTCAGATACCCGGAAAATACCCATCCCTTCAGATGTCTGTGTTTGATGTATGCCCAGGGAGCCTTTATCCCGTCAATCTCGACATCACGACTCTCCTTTTTCAGGATCTCTACGATGTCCCCCCTGTAGGCGGAACCAATTTTCTGCGATTCGAGAGTCTCGTCGGAACGGATATTGAGGACATCCGCTGAAACTACCATTTTTTTCAGTCCGGAAGAATCACTAC
>CALCJG010000498.1 GCA_937967705.1 uncultured Spirochaetia bacterium | reverse complement strand
GACATACTTAAGGTGGCCCTGCGGCGTTTCCCCAATCTTGAGGTCATTGTGGCTCCGGCCAAGGTGCAGGGTGATGATGCCGCGGCCACCATCGCCCGGGGTATTGAGGAGCTAAACCGTCCGGAATGGAGAATTGACCTCATCATAGCCGGAAGGGGCGGGGGCTCTTTTGAGGATCTAATGCCCTTCAACGAGGAAGCCGTAATCAGGGCCATCGCGGCCTCCCGGGTGCCAGTTATATCCGCCGTGGGCCATCAGATCGACCATCCTCTTTCCGACGATGCCGCCGACGTGGCGGCCCCCACCCCTTCCGCTGCCGCTGAGATGGCCATCCCCGTAAGGGATGAACTGGAGGATTACATCACCTATCTGAACGGCCGTTCCTATAACGCCCTTACCTCCCGTATGCGTGAGCTTAACCTGAAAATCGAGAGCCTGCAGAAACACCGCTACTTTCGAGAGCCCAGGGAGATCCTCTACAGCAGGGAACTGGTGCTGAGCGACCTGGAAAAACGCTTGATATCTGCCATGAAAGAGCGGATTGTTGAACGCAGGAATTCCCTGTTGAGAATCCCGGACATGGTCCGTCTGATCCGCAACAACCGTAAAGAGAAGGAGCACCGCTTTACCCTTGCGATACAAAACCTTGAGGCGTTGTCTCCGCTGGCTGTCCTCCGGCGGGGATATGCCATAGGCAGAGACGAAAGGAACCGCATCATCAAAAGCACCGAGGATGTGGAGGCAGGGGAGAAAATCCGACTCTATCTCCACGACGGACGGCTTAACTGCCTGATTCAATCCAAAGAGAAGGGTGAATACCTTGGAAAAAAAGAAACCCCAGAAGGTTAAGGAAAAACTGACTTTTGAAAAAGCCCTGGAGCGGCTGGAGCAAATAGCCCTCCGCCTGGAAGACGGATCGCTGGGGCTTGATGAATCCATCGAGGAATTTGAAAAGGGTATACTGCTCGCCAAGTTCTGTCATGATAAACTGACGGAGGCCGAAAGAAAGGTGGAAATACTTCAGAAAGGGGAATCCGGAGAAGTAAAAAGCAAGAGCGTTAAAATTAAGGAAGAGACCGGGGAAATTGAGGATGATGACGAGCTACAGGGAACCCTCCTGTAGGCCAGCCTTCTCTAAGATGACGGATCTCAAAATAGAAGAAATCCCATGAAAAATATACTCACAACCCTCATCCTCCTGGCTGTGCTCATGTTCCTGGGGGGATGCAAGAAAAAGGAGACCCTCCTGTTCTGCGAGGGGACAACCCCGGACATGAAGGGAGTCAAATGCGGGACGGTTTTCACTGCAGGCGATCTGACCCTCCTTATTAAATCCGGAGACAATTTCGAAACCGACAAACTGACCGCTGTAGTCTATGACCTGAAGGAATATCGCGAGGAGCAGGCGCGAACCTTCTCCATTGATGTCAAACCGGAGGAACAGACAGCAACAGCCCCCCTGTCCCTTTACGCCGAGGGGAAATATCGCCTTCGCATTTACGGGAAAGACAAGAAAAACGTCGCCGAGGGGGAAGTGGAGATCGTGGATACCTATTGATCGGAAGGTTTTTCTTTTCTCCTTTTCTTCTCATCCAGGTAAAAAAAGATCATCAACAGGATGGCCCCCACCACGATAGCAGCATCAGCAATGTTGAAGGCCGGCCACCGGAAAACCTCATCATGGCCTATGTAAAGGAAATCCACCACACCTTTACGTCCGGAAAGGCGGTCGTAGATATTGCCCAATGCTCCGGAGATAATGAAGGCCATTGCGGAACTGAAAAGCATAGTCCGATTCTTCTCAAAAAAATAGAAGAGCACCAGTAGAACCAGCACTATCAGAGATATGACCAGAAAATAGGCCTGATACCCCTGGAGTATGCCGAAAAGCCCCCCCTGATTGTAGAGCAGGGTCAGCTGCACAAAACTTCCGAGTACATTGATGCGCTCATATTCATGGATATGGGTCACTGCCAGATACTTTGTATACAGATCGGCCGCCAGCGATACGACAAGAATGATCCCGGCATAGATATGTCTTTTCAAATCCTCACGCATATTTCGTTTCTTCTCCTGGTCCAATTATTCTGGGAAATCAGAGTATCTTTTTCACGATCTGGGCACAGCGGGGACAGAGCTCAGGATGATCTGTGTCGCTGCCGATACCATCTGAAAAATTCCAGCACCGCACACATTTCACCCCCCGCGATTTCTCTATGAGAATGGACGAGTTTTCATAATCCTCCATGCCCGATACCTTTTCATCGACGACCTTGAGCCGGGAAACCTGCAGAAACCGACGGGCCTCCTCGCTCATTTCCGACAGGAGCGATCGCCCCTTTTCACTCTTCACGTAAACTGTCAGGTCCGCTTCCACTGAGGAGCCGATCACCTTATCCTTCCGCTTCAGCTCCATGGCCTTCAGAACATCCTTTTTGATATCCACCAGAGCTTCCATCCGTCTGTCCGCATCGGGATTGTTGAACTTTTCACTCAGTATATAATACTTCTGAGTATGAATGGAATCCGCATTCCCCTGAAAATGCCATATCTCCTCGGCTGTAAATGAGAGTATGGGGGCCACAAGCCTGACAAGAGTCTCATAGGTTTCCTTCAGGACGGTCAGTGTGGCGCGCCGTCGCTTTGAGGATTTTTCCTCTATATAAAGGATATCCTTGGATATGTCAAAATACAGGGAAGAGAGTTCGACAGCACAGAAATTCAGGATACGCCGGTATACCAGGTGAAATTCGAATTTTTCATAGGATTCCGTCACATGACGGGCAAGGGTATAAAGCTTGTTGAGTATCCATTTGTCGATATCCGGCAGATCACCGTAAGCCACGCCATCAGTCTCGGAGAAATCGGCGATATTTCCCAGAATGAACTTCAAGGTGTTCCGGATCTTCCGGTAGGAATCAGCAATCTGATTCATCATATCAAAACCGATGCGCACGTCATTGCGATAATCCTCCGATGAGACCCAGAGCCTGAGGATATCGGCACCGAATTTGCCGATCAGCTCCTCGGGATGAATGACGTTCCCTTCGGATTTGCTCATCGCCTTTCCCTGCTCGTCCAGAACGAAACCGTGGGTCAACACCGTATGATAGGGCGCCCGCTGACGAAGGGCCAGAGCCGGCCAGAGAGAGGACTGGAACCATCCCCGATGCTGATCGCTCCCCTCGAGATAGAGGTCCGAGGGCCAGCGATGCTCCGGCCAATTGTCCAGGACCGCAAAATGGGACACCCCGGAATCAAACCAGACATCCAGGATATCATACTCCTTCTCATAATCGGTACTGCCGCATTTGCACTTCGTCCCCGCGGGGATCAGATTACTGATCTTCTCCGTATACCAGGCGTCGATACCGATACTGCGTGAGAGTTTGGCGAAGTGCAGAATACTTTCTGCCGACATCAGGTTTTCATGGCATGAGGAACAGCGGAATGAGGGGATGGGAACCCCCCAGGATCTCTGCCGGGAGAGGCACCAGTCGGGCCTCGTTTCCACCATCCCTCGGAAACGCATCATCCCCCAACCGGGTATCCAGCTGGTATCATCGGTGGCCTTTATAGCAGATCGGAAG
>CALCJG010000497.1 GCA_937967705.1 uncultured Spirochaetia bacterium | reverse complement strand
ATCTGTGCCCGGTTGGTGTCCCGGGTGAGGCCGAAGATCGCTCCCCGTGCGTCCATCTTCCAGTGAGGCGCCCCCAGGCCGACGAAGGCGGGAACCAGGACCACCTCGTCTTCTTTATCAAGCCCGGTTACCATGGGTTCCGACTCCGAACTCTTGGCGAAAAACTGCATGTAATCCCTCAGCCACTGGATCACGGCGCCGCCGATGAAAACGGATCCCTCGAAGGCGTAGACCGGGTCCCCCTTGCTGTCGCAGACCAGGGTGGTGAGCAGACCGTGCTGGGATATGGAAAAGCTGTTGCCCAGGTTGATCAGCATGAAACAGCCCGTGCCGTAGGTGTTCTTGATGGTAGCCTCGAAGACGCAGTTTTGTCCCACCATGGCGGCTTGCTGGTCGCCGGCTATACCGCCGATGGTAATCCCGTCGGGCAGACCGGAAACTCCCCGGGTCCGGCCGAAATCCGAAGAGGAGTTCTGTACCTCCGGCAGAATGTTATCCGGGATGTTGAGTATCTCCAGGATCTCGCGATCCCACTTTTTATCGGAGATGTTGAAGACCAGGGTACGGGAGGCATTGGTGAAATCCGTTTTATGGGATTTACCCCCGGTCAGGTTCCAGAGAATCCAGGTATCTATGGTGCCGAAGAGGAGATCCCCTTTTTTGGCGGTATCCCGGGCGCCCTCCACATTGTCGAGGAGCCATTTGATCTTGGTTCCGGAAAAATAGGCGTCAATGACCAGTCCCGTTCTCTGGCGGAAAATGGATTCGTATCCCCGCTCCTTGAGCTGATTGCAAATGTCCGTGGTCCTGCGGCACTGCCAGACGATGGCGTTGTAGACGGGCTTGCCGGTGGTTTTGTTCCAGAGTACGGCGGTTTCCCGCTGATTGGTGATTCCGATGGTGAGAGCGTCTTCCGGAGAGAGCCCCCCTTCCTTGATGGCTGCAGGTATGAGCTCCTTGATGCAGTTCCAGATCTCCAGGGCATCATGCTCCACATAGCCCGGTCTGGGGAAATGCTGGGTAAACTCCTTATAAGCGCTGGAGATGGGATGGCCGGTTTCATCGAAGCAGTAGACCCGGTTGCCCGTGGTTCCGAGATCAATGGATATGATGTACTTTTTCCCCATGGTGTTCCCCTGTTTACAAGATGATGGTCATCGTGCCGTGGAGCCGGAGATTCGCCGAGTTCGTTTCGGGATGCGGACATGGCTTAGGGACGATCTTGCTGTTTCCTGTGATCGGATCAGGCCTGAGTCTACAGGAATCCCGGCATGGGCAGATGTCCTGCTTACAAAGCTGTGCACACTGGCAATGCAAAGGCAGTCATGCCCGTGTAATGCCTCGTGCAGCATCATGAAGATAATATGGCTCTCGCCGGAATCGATGTCAATTAAAATAAGGAAACCCCGGGTAATTAAATGGGACCTCGTCTTTTCGATGCGAAACAGGGGAAAAATACCCGTTTTCCTTGAAGCAGGGGGAAAAATGGTTTATCCTCTGCCCATGAACACACTGGATAAAATCCCCGACGGGAGACGGGAAAGTGGGATCGCCTGCCGGTTCCTGGCATGAGGTTCGGGGATCGGAGGAGAATTTAGGAGATTGAGGGGATTGTCTGAAACAAAAACCAAGGTTCCCGTTCCAAAGAAGAAACAGCGCTTTTCCGGGGATGAAGGATTTTTTATACCGTCGAAAAAATAATTTCTTTACAAAATGCCGGATTTTTCCCAAATAAAACGGGTTTCTTCCGTGTATATTGAAAGAGGTGATGGGTGCTGCTGAAGGACATATTCCCGGGAAGAGATATCGTTTTCATTGCGGAAATCGGTCTGAATCACAACGGCAGACTGGAGAGTGCGGAGGCCCTGCTGCGCAGTGCGGCGGCGGCTGGTGCTGATGCCGTAAAGTTTCAGACATTCAGTCCGGAGGAGATGTATTCTGTCCATACCTCCGCCCTCATGAGGGGCGAGAAGGAGGGGAAGCCTGATTATTCCCAGATCGAGTTTTTCCGCGGTTTGACACTCCGGGAGGAGGAATACCTTGCCCTTTCCGGACTCGCGAGGGAGCTAGGGACGGTCTTTTTCTCCTCCCCCTTCGACGGGGAATCGGTGGAACTGCTGGAGAGTTTGCAGGTTCCTCTCTACAAGGTGGCCTCGTCGGAGGTGACCAATATCGGTCTCCTGGAAAGGATAGGCGCGACCCAAAAGCCAGTTCTCCTCTCCACCGGGATGGCCCGGGAAGGGGAGATCGATGAGGCGGTGAATGTCCTGACGAAATCCGGTTGTCCTGAGATTGTTGTCCTTCACTGCGTTTCGCTCTATCCGCTGCCGCCGGAGGAGGTTAACCTGGCGCGTATCGTGAAACTCAGGGAGCGCTATCGGCTGAAGGTCGGCTTTTCCGACCATTCTCCCGATTTCCGCCTTATCGGTCCCGCGGTGGCCCTGGGGGCTTCCGTTATCGAGAAACACTTCACCCTGGGCCGTGATTACGAGTGCCCCGATGGGGCGGTCTCTCTCACTCCGGAAGTCTTCACTGCCATGAAGAGGGAGGCGGAGGGGATGATGGCGTCGATGGGGGACGGTCATTTGAATTGCCGGGGGGCGGAGGAGGAGGTGGGCAGGTCGGCCCGGAGAAGCCTCTTCGCACGGGAGTTTATACCCCGGGGTAAACGGATTGAAAAGAGCGATCTCATTGCCAAGAGGCCGGGTGTGGGGATGGCGGTATCCTGCATCCCCCGGATACTGGGGAAGCGGGTTGTGGCGGATATTGAAAAAGACCATTTGATAAGAAAGGAGTATCTTGAATGATAAGACGATGGGCCCTTCTCCTGGGGGCAGGATTGTTTGCCCTGCAGCTGGTTTTTTTCCCTGGCTGTGTGTATTTTAAACTAAGGGAAAACACCTTCTTCCAGAAGGAGGATTATGATATTCTGCAGAAGACGACTGCGGCAATAGATTATGATTACGGATGGGACAACCGTCTAGCGATGAATTATGTTTTTTCTCTCCCTGCCGGCAATGCCACCATGGATGCCAGGGAAAAGGAGCTGCAGAAGGTCATCAAGAGCGTGAACGTCAAGCGGATTGAGACCTTTTACTTTAAGATGATGAGGCTGCAGTCCGCCATCAGCAATCGCATTGAGCGTTTTAAAAAGAAGAAGGTGTGGTATAAATACACTTACCTGAAAGAGGAACTGCGTCCCCCCATGGACAGGTATCTGGAGCTGATGAGGAAATATATCTCCATGATCGATCCTGCCTTCGAGGGTAAATTGAAGATGGAACAGATCAAGAGCGACCGGTGGGCGGAATGGTATTATAAATACGACGATGATCCGGTGGATACTTTCTGAGAAACCCGGACATCCACTCCCGCGTTCTGTTTCGAGGGCGGGAGGTCGGGAAGGTTTATATTAAGCTGTTATCTGCCGATATAAGAATATGGAATATCCTGACAATCAGGGTAATTATGAAAGAGAATAAGACCGGGCGCCATGTTTCTTGATCGGATAATCACCCATATCATTGATGCCTTCTTCCGTTTTCCTCGGTTGAGGCACGTAGTCTGGTTTTTTTCCGGACTGTTGCTCTTTGCCGGCGCCCTTTACCTCGTCTTTCGCGTCTCCAGCGTCAGTACCAATCCCGTGGGCTGGGAGAGAAGTTTTGCTCTTTCTCCGGCTCGATTCTCCGCCAAAAGCGCCCGCCTTGCTTCGCGGGGCAATTTTATAGCTGCGGTGTACGAGGCGCGGGAGGGCGGGGAGAACTGGGTTTACGTTTCACTCTCCTTCGACGGCGGGGGGCGTTTTCTTAAACCCGTCAGGATAGCCGGCGTGCGCGGAGGGATCGATCATAATCCCCGGGTGGCCGTTTCGAGCGGCGGTCATGTGGCCGTGGTCTGGCAGGATTTCGCGGGGGATGATGTCAGCAGCCGTCTTATCTACTCCGTCTCGTCGGATATGGGGGCCTCCTGGAGTCCCCCCGTCAGGGTCAACCGAACAACGGATATCGAGATGGAGATGCTTCCCGGAATCTTCTATGATGACCGGCAGCATCTGCATATTTTCTTTCACGCCTTCAGGGGGGATGTCTTCAACCTGTTTCATTCCGTAAGCCCCGATGAAAAAACCTTTACCCACCCCGATCCGATGATGCGGGTTACCGAAGGACTCAAGGGCGCCTTCTTCCCCTCGATCCGTTTTTCGGGAAGCCGCGTGTTCGTGGTTCTCCAGGCCAAGGGGTTCAAATTTGCCGACGATCTCTATTTCCTGAAGTCCGATGATTACGGGAAGAGCTGGAGTTCCAGAAGGCGCATCACCCTGAGTCCCGACAACGACACCTCCCCCTCGCTGTTGCTACTGGGAAGCACGATTTACGTTGCCTATCAGAACAACGAGGGCCGGAACTGGGCCATCTACCTGATGAAGGGAACCGAGTACGGCCAGCACTGGGGCAATCCCATAAAGATATCGGAGACCAGCGCCAACTGCTATTCCCCCGTCATTGTCAATTCCGAAAACCAGGAGCTCATCATATTGTGGCACGACCTTCGGAAAGTGACCCCGGCGGTCTTTGCCCGTCGATACGATCTGGCGGAGATGGATATCAAAAAGCGTCTGGGCCCGGAAATCATGCTCTCCCGGAGCGGCATAACCTCCCGGCTGCCCGACGCTGTTTCCCTCGGGAAAAAGGTCGTGATCCTCTGGCAGGAGCGGGACCGGGTGATTGTCAATTATTCCGATGTCTATGTGGCGCCGCCGGTGGTCTTTTCCCGGACTCACAGGGAAAACTCCTGGTCGCGTTCCGCCTCCGCCCTGATCGAGTGGCGGCCCCCGGCGGACGAATCGGGCATTGTCGGCTATGCCACCTCCTACAGCGATGATCCCGGCGAAGTACCCCTCATTCAGGACGTGGGCCGGTCCATCCGCAAGCGTAAGGTGTTCGGGCGGGACGGGGTATCCTACTTTCATATACGGGCCTATGACGGGGCCGGTAATGCGAGCAGAACGGTTCATTACCGCATTCAGATCAGCAAGACGCCCCTGCAGATCGTAAACCTCACTTCCTCCACTCATCCCCCGGGGAAGGCTGTTAAGGCCCTCTCGCCTCTGTTTACCTGGGATGTCAACAGCCTGGAGCGGGTCAAGGGTTTCCAGTACAGCCTCTCCAGGGACAGGGTAAGCAAGCCGAATAGATTTACAACCACCTTCGTCACGGGATTTAAAAACCTGGAGGAGGGGCGTTACTTTTTCAGCATAAGGGCCATAGACAAGACGAATTCTCCCGGACCTGTGGACTATTACGAGATTATCGTGGGTAAGGCTTCCGGTAGGGATGTGGACTACCTGAAAAACATAGCCCGGGGCGATGCGGATGAGGATGAGGGGAAACCCCGGCGGGCCCCGGTGAAAAAGCCTACCCTCGTGGTCAAACTGCCCTTCGACGCGGCGGCGGGGCTTCAGGAAAGGAACTTTTCAGCCATGCTGACACCCCTGAACATTCCCCCGGCGGCGATTGCCGGTTATTCCGTGGTGGTGGATTCCTCCCGCACTGAAGCTCCTGAGCGCGTCAACCTGAAGGAAAATCGCTTCACCGTGAAGGACCTCAAGAACGGGGAGTACTACATTTCCGCACGCTGCAAATACTCCCGGGGTTCCGGAGCGAAGAAGACCTATCACTGGACGAAAACGGTAACGCAGAAGTTTCAGGTGCGCGTACCCATCGAGGTATCTCCCCTGGTGGCCTACACCGATGATGTTCTGACACGGCTGGCCTCCCGCTGGCTGGTCATGGCAGTTATCGTCCTCGGGATGACGGGTCTAGTGGTCACCCTCGGTTTCGGCGGGAGGACGGTCTTCTATCTGAAGTATCTACGTTACCGCATTGCCTCACTGATTTGAGCCGTGTGCGGGAGGCGGCGGTTTCCTTTTTTCCGTTCAAGGGGTTATCATTCCCTGTCCAGGATTTATCCTGCCGGGTTTATCGCCCCCAACCCCGGCCCTGATTCATGACCCGGTATTTTATTCTTGACAGCCATGTCTTTTTTTAGTAAATTACCGTTCGACTTTCAATATCCCATCATAAATATAGAGATTAACCTTTATGAGAGTGAAGCATTTATTCATGCCCCTCTTAATGTTCCAAGAAATCCCGTAAGGCCGTCCAGGAGGCAAGGGTATCAATAATTCCATTAGTATTAATATGAGGTGAACTATGAAATTGCGCAGTCTGTTTCTCAGTCTCATTATCCCCTTCCTGTTGAACTATGGGGGCGCCGAGACCATAAAAGAGGTAAGTATCAATTTTGTAACCGGCGAAACGCTGCAGGGAATCGTGACGGACATAAGGCCTTCCGGCATTAAATTTCGTTCAACGATAGCGCCATCGACGGAGCTGGAAATCCCCCTGTCCAAGGTATCCTCCATCAATATTCAGGGGGAGGAAAAAGCCGCGAAGGACCTGCCGGTCAGCCAGTTGACGTTCAAGAACGGCACTGTCCTCATGGGGGAACTGGTTTCCGTCTCCGGTTCTTCCCTCGAGTTCAAAGACAGGGACATCGGTGTCATAGAGGCGCCCCTCGATTCCATCGTGAGCCTGGCACCGGGCTCTATGGCACAGAATTATACCCTGAAGGACGACCAGCATCTTGTTACCACCAAGGGGGGGGACCTCCTCTATGGGAAGATGGAATCGAAACGGGGCAACAGGGTCGTAGTCGAAAGCGATTTCCAGCGTTCGGAAGTGCCCTGTTCGAAGATATCGGGTATTTATTTCCCCCTCGGAGAGATGAAGGAAGACGAAGGTAAGGCCGAGGCCAAGGTAAAAACCATGATGACCATCAGCCTGATCGGCAGGGGTATAGTCTACGGGGAGGCGCTGCATCTGAGCGGGGGTAAACTCCGCATGAAAACCGTTTTCACACCCAGCCTGGCCGTCCCGCTGGACAAGGTTCTCAGCGTGGGGATCGAAACCGGGGGATCACGGATCGGTTTCCGGACCATCCTGGCCTGGGGCGGTTTTGCAGACAGGAAGGACGAGCATAAGAAGACCGTCGATATACTCAAGAAGCACATGACCGGCTGGAAGATCGAGGAAAACTTCACCCGGACCTTTGACGATACTTTTAAACGACAGCTCTTCCAGTCCCGGACGCTCCTCATAACGGAGATGGAGCAGTACGATTACAACGCCGGAGGTGTTTTCGCCAAAGCCCTCCAGCCCCACATAAAGACCTTCCTGCAGCGGGGGGGGAATGTTGTGGTACTCTGCCTCAATGACACGACCAGGCAGTTCCATAAGGATGCCGGGATCATCGACGTTGCCAAGGGCAATGGTTATTACGGGAAGAGTGTTCCTTTCGTGGGCAAGGGACTGCAGATTTACCGCAGGGCCGGCGCCAGTTTCATGACCACCGATGCGACGGAGTTTTACCGTAAGGCGCCGGGGATCGAGGCCTGGGCGGAACAGGGGGGCGGGGCTCCCATCGTGGCCCGGCGTGTCGGGTCCGGATGGGTCATAGTGCTCGGCATGGACTATTACGCCTGGAATGATGCCACGGAGAAGATACTGGTGGAATCGGTCAAGGCGCGCTGATACCGTTGTTTCTGAAGCGGTGGGAGGCAGGTTTGGTTTTAAACGGCAGAGTACTCTCTGCCGTTTCCCTTTTTGGAGCGGAGTAGCAGGCTGCCGACGAAAAAACTGTTGCCGATACAGGGGAACCCGTGCTTCAGGTTTAATATTTTTTTGCAATCTTCCGTACCGGACCCGGTATTTGATTGACACGGGACTATTCTGCCCCGATACTTATGCGGTGATTTCCGTAGATGCCATTGAAGGGTTGCCTTTTTCCGAATTTGACCTCCCGGCTGGCAGGGCGATGTTCTGCCGTCTCAGGGGTCTTTTTCTGTAAAAATCAAGATACTGGAGGAGATGAAAAT
>CALCJG010000496.1 GCA_937967705.1 uncultured Spirochaetia bacterium | reverse complement strand
GAAGCCCAGTATATCGGTTTCTATATCGATGTAACGGAAAGGGTCAGCTCTGAAAACCAGCTGCGCAAACTGATTCGAATCGTGGAGCAGAGTCCCGCATCAGTCGTTATCACCGACACGAAGGGAACCATTGAATATATAAATCCGCGCTTTAGCCAGATGACCGGTTATTCCTTCGATGAGGCAGTGGGGAAAAATCCCAGCATTCTCAAATCGGGAGCTCAATCCCCGGATTTCTATCGTGAGCTCTGGGATACCATAAACAGCGGGCAGGAATGGAAGGGGGAATTTCAGAATCGGAAGAAGAACGGAGAGGTCTATTGGGAGCTGGCTTCCATCTCACCCATGAAGGACAGAAAGGGACAAATCACCCATTTTATCGCCGTCAAGGAGGATATCTCCTATCTGAAAAAAATTGAGAAGGACCTGAATGCGTCCAAGGAAAACCTGACCATTCTCTTTGAAACAATACCTGAGGGGCTGGCGGTCACCGATCTCGAAGGCTTCATATCCCAGGTCAACCGATCCTTCCAGGAGATGTTCGAGATCCCTTCCAGAGAAAGCATCGCTGGACGCAGGATTACAGAATTCATTCAGGAGGAATTTTTTCTCAAGATGCAGTCCTTCCCGGAAACGGGGGATTCCCAGCCGCCTCTGTATTTCGAGCAGAATGCCACACTCCCCTCCGGCAGGGAACTGACCATCGAGTTCAATAGCACTCTCCTTCGTCACAGGGAGTCCGGTCCCGATGCCCTGGTATTTCTCATCAAGGACATCACAGAACGGAAGAATTCGGAAAAATCCATCCGGGACAGCGAACAGAGGACACGGGCCCTCATAGAGGCGGTTCCAGATCTCATGTTCCGGGTCAACAACGACGGTGTCTATCTGGACAAGATGCTGGGCAGTAAGATTTTCGAGGTTTTTCCGGAAAGCATAGCCAAGGAGGGCATCCACTACATCGACAAAGCCCTGAAGACCAATGAGATACAGATCTTCGAATATCCTGTGACCATCAACGGCATCCCGTATTATTATGAAGCCCGCTTCATCATCAGTGGCGAGGATGAGGTGCTGGTGATACTCCGTAATGTGACCGAGAGAAAAAACGCCGAGGATCAACTTATAAAGGCGCGAGCCGAGGCGGAAGAAGCCAACAAGGCCAAGAGTGAATTCCTCGCCAATATGAGCCACGAGATCCGCACGCCCCTCAACAGCATTCTCGGTTTCATCGAACTGACCAGGAGGACCGAACTCAACCCGTCACAGCGGGAGTATCTGGACATCGTCAGCCGAAGTGCGGAAAACCTTCTCGGCATCATCAATGACATTCTCGACTACTCTAAGATCGAGAGCCGTAAACTGGAGATCGACACTGTTGAATTCAACCCGCTCAGGGAATTCGAATCGACTATCGCCCTCTTCAACACCAAGGCCTCGGAAAAGGATATCGTTCTTCTCTCATTCATAGATCCTCATCTTCCCGTCTCTGTCACAGGGGATCCGCTGCGGATCAAACAGGTGCTTTCCAATCTTATGAGCAACGCCATTAAGTTTACACCGCAGAAGGGAACCGTACTCGTGGAGATAAGACACGAAGCCGAGGATGACGGCAAATGTCGAATCTCCTTTTCCGTCCGGGATACCGGCATCGGCATTCCAGACCGGAAACGCCAGCTGATCTTCGAAGCCTTTGCACAGGCAGACAGTTCCGTAACCCGTAAATACGGCGGAACCGGCCTGGGTCTCAGCATCAGTGCCAACCTTGTTTCACTGATGGGAGGCTCTCTGGAACTGGAAAGCCAGCAGGGGAAGGGGAGCCGGTTTTTCTTCACCCTGGAACTGGCCTGCCAGCGGGATAGTCAAAACCTGTTGTCCTTTCCCCCATCCCTCGCAAATATCCGGACAGCCATTTATGCCCCGGAAAAGGGCAATGTTCTGCAGGGTATAGTCATTGCCGATTATCTCGGCTCTTTCGGCATCGTCTACCGTCCTCTCATCACACGTGCCGAGATAAGGGAAGCCCGGGACCTCCAACTGTTGTTTGCCGTTTACGATGAAGAGACACGGGAATTTCTTTCAGCTTTCATTCGATCCCAGCATGACTATCCCATCATTCTCATCAGCAGGGAAAAATTCCGGGACGAACTGTCGGTTGAAAGCCACAGGGGTGTCTTCATCATTTTTGAACCTCTGAACCCCTCCAAGGTTTTTGATGTAATACAGGAGGTTCTCCTGCCCAACCAGGCGAGAATGTCCAGAGAAAGACCGGAAAACAGGGAAACAAACATTTTTCACGCCATGGCCCTGGTGGCGGAGGACAACGCGGTCAATCAGAAACTCATCACTTTGATGCTCAGGGAATTCGGAGTTACCGCACACATAGCGGGCAACGGTCTTGATGCCTACGAGATGTATACGGAAACCCGTTATGATATCGTCTTCATGGATATCAACATGCCCGTCTCGGACGGAATAGAAACGACCGCCATGATACTGGAATATGAACGGCAGTCCGGCAAGGGTCATACGCCCATAGTTGCCCTCACTGCCAAAGCCATGAAGGGCGACAGAGAGAGCCTCCTGGCCCAGGGGCTGGACGATTATCTCTCCAAACCCATTGACATTGTCAGTCTGGAAAATGTGCTTCAGAAATATCTGAAAGATTTACGCCCCCCGGCCGCATCACCCGGTATCAGGGAAGAGGCTCTTCCCCTCCCGGACCTCCCGCTTACGGAAGACATTCCGCCCTACGACCTTAAGGCCTCGGCAGCAGAGCTCGGTATCCCGCCTCAGGTTCTCCGATCCATCCTCCAGGAATTCTTCGATTCTTCCGAGGAATTTCTTAAGGAGCTACTAAACGCCATAGAATCCCATAACCTCGAGAACCTTCGCCAAACCGCCCACAGGATAAAGGGAGCCGCCTCAAACCTTCGCCTCGAGGCCATATCCCGCAACGCTCTTTTCCTGGAAAAAAACGCCGGTGAGGGTAAATCTCTTGATTATTCCCGAGAGTATAATATACTTAAAGAGATCATTCATCACTACGAGATGGCTTTCAAGGAATAGATTCATGGATTACCGGATCAAGTCCGTTTCCATTGATGATGAAAAGCACAACCTGCTTCTCATCGAGGCTATGGGCCAGGAGCTGGGTATGGAAGTAGTATCCTTCCTGGATCCCCTGAAGGCTCTGGAACATCTGGAGACTCAGCCGACCGATATCGTCCTCTGTGATTACATGATGCCGGAGATGGACGGTATAGAAGTCATCAAACGCATCCGCCGCCGGAACCGCAGCATCCCCATTGTTATGATAACCGCTGCAGGCAATGAAAACGACCTCAAACTGCGGGCCCTGGAAGCCGGCGCAACAGAATTCCTAAACAAACCCCTCAACATGCCGGAATTTCGCGCACGCCTCATCAACCTCATGGATTTACGAAAATCCCAGATACTCCTTAACGACCGGGCCCTGATGTTGGAAGAGGAGGTCAGGAAAGCCACGGAACGAATCCTTGAGAGGGAAAACGAGACACTGCAGATTCTGGGCCGCGTGGCGGAATACCGTGACATCGAAACAAGCGAGCATATAAAACGCGTCTCCCACTACTGTCTCATCATGTCAGAATCCCTCGGGGATACCCCTAAAAACAGGGAGCTCCTTTTCAATGCGGCACCGCTTCACGATCTCGGGAAGATTGGAATCCCTGATTCCATTCTCCTCAAAGATGCCTCCCTCGATCCCGGCGAAATGGCCATTATGCGGCGCCATCCTGAAATCGGACACAGTATTCTGGCGTCATCACAGAGTGAGTTTCTTCAAGCCGGGGCACTTATATCCCTCTCCCATCATGAAAAATATGACGGAACGGGCTATCCCCAAGGCCTCAAGGGAGGTGATATCCCTCTTTTCGGCAGGATTTTGTCACTAGCTGATGTTTTTGATGCCCTCTCATCGAGAAGGCCCTATAAAACGGCCTGGCCCGAGGAAGAGGTTCTGCAATTCATCAAGTCCCAGAGCGGCCTGCATTTCGATCCAGAACTGGTTGATCATTTCTTCAAAAACATTTACCGCATTCAGGAGATATTTCAGTCGCTCAGGGACGGTTAAGAATACTCCCTCAATACTTGGGCATATCCAGATCCTGAATCAGCAGTTTTCTCGGGATGATCAGGAAGAGCATCAGCATGGTAACGCTGATTATCACGAAGATGGTCATGACGATGATCAGGAGCATCTGGTTCTTCAGGTGATTGATCCTGTTGAAGGATACCCCGACCCGGAAGGCTCCCCAGTGCTTGCCGCGAACCATGACGGGAGCGGAAATATCCAGTATGGTTTCGCCGGTATCCCGGGGATATATCTGATCCAGGGTTCCCTTGCCGTTGAAACGGGCCGCATTGATGCCTACCTTATCGTTGAACATCCTTTTGGACCGGCTGTATTTAAGATTATACGCGGTATCCCCCGTGGGAGCTTTGGAGTAATGGGAATTGTGGGTGGGCGCATATCCGTTTTTATCCACCAGGACGGCATAAACCATATCCCTATCGTTGAGAACCAGTTCGTCTTCGAAACGCTGCAACAGCTTATCGAAGGTTTTATCGTATTTTGTGCTGTATTTTTTTGGGTTAGATCCCGCAATGGCCACATAATTCGTATCGAAGAGGTCCTTCTCTGGAACCAGACGTGATATGATCATCAGCTCCATCATTTCGGACATGGCTCTTGATCCGATCTGGGCTTCCATCCGGCATTTTTCGAACAACTGTTCCTCAATACTCTCGAACATATTGGTGATGATGAAATAGGCCCCGATGCATAGAAAAAAGCAGATCCCCAATATGATCATGATTTTATGTTTTATATCCATGGATGAGAATATCCTCTCTTGATAATATACATTTCTATGGAAATAGATATCTTTTTATGCTGTCAAAAATTTAATTTGTATGTCCTAGAGAAAAATGTCAATTATTTTTAAAAAATAACCCCTCCCGACCGGCAGGAAAGTTGAAAAGCGCCGGTAAAACTCATATATCACTTTGCGAACAGATCCTAAGAAAAAAACTTGACATCCGGAGATGCCTTTCCATATGGTTTGTACTGCGTTAAAAATAATCAGTCGTCCTGAGGACCATTCGGGGTGTTTTGGGGGGCTGCACAAAGGGTTGCTAGCTCAACTGGTAGAGCACCTGACTCTTAATCAGTAGGTTCCGAGTTCGAGTCTCGGGCAACCCAGATGTCTGTTGGGACGTCTGCTGCGGGCAAAATTTCTGTTGAAATTTAGACGCCTTCTCTCACAATGGACGGAAGGCGAGCGTGGCGGAACTGGCAGACGCGCTAGACTTAGGATCTAGTACCGTAAGGTGTGGGGGTTCAAGTCCCTTCGCTCGCAAAACAGGCGGGAATAACTCAGCGGTAGAGTGTCACCTTGCCAAGGTGAAGGTCGCGGGTTCAAATCCCGTTTCCCGCTCATATAAAAGTCCCTGGTGATCCAGGGATTTTTGATTCTCCCACCACCCCCATATCCACCCGTCCCTTCTTTACGTATGGTCTTTTTTCGACCATTTGGGTCAACCAATGAAAAAAATGTTTGACGCGAAGGCGCCTTATTTACTTATCTGTTCTCTATCCGCCGCGATGAGGGTTGGCTGCTTCTGTTAACCCGTACCGCAGGGCTGTCCCCTGCCGGAATACTCAAGAGAAATCAGGGAGAAGAACATTGCAGATTAACGAGAAAAAACTGGAAAACGCAACAATTGAGCTGACGATAGAGATTCCCGGCACGAAAGTGGAACTGGAATACAAATCCGTTTTTGACAAAATTGCGCAGAACGCCAAGATCGACGGTTTCCGCAAGGGAAAAGCCCCCCTGAAACTGGTGGAGGGGAAGTACAAAAATCAGGCGGAAAATGACGTCCTGCAAAACCTCCTCCGCTCCACTTATATCGAAGCCATCAACGAAAAGCAGTTTACCCCCATCGGAACCCCCGTTTTCGATTATAAGGAGATCGTCCGGGGAGAGTCCTTTACCTTTACTGTAAAGTTTGAGGTTCCCCCCACTGTGGAAATGGGAGAATACAAGGGGCTCGATGCCGACGAAAGAACCTGCAACCTGACAGACAAGGACGTGGAGGATGAAATCCAGGCCCTCAGGGAACGCAACGCCCGGGTCTCGAAAAAAGAAGATGACGCCGCGGTACAGAACGGCGATCTCGTGAAAATCCAGATCAAGCGTATCGACAACATCACTCCGGAAGAGGCGGAAAAGACCGAGTTCAAGGAATACACCGTTGTTGTAGGAAAGAGTAAGGACCCCTACGCCCTGGACAAGCATATTGGCGGCATGAAAGCAAACGAGATCAGAGAGGTTCAGGTTGACTATCCGGGCGATTACGATTTCAAGGAAATCGCCGGCCAAAAGGTGACTTACCAGGTAAAGGTAACGGAGATCAGCCTGATGGATCTGCCGGCCCTGGATGATGAGTTTGCCAAGGACCTGGGCAGTTACGACAGCCTGGAAGCCCTTCGCACGGGCATTCGAGACAATCTCAAGGGATACATCGAAAACCTCTCCAAAAGAGAGGTAATGGAACAACTCATAACGAAAATCACGGAAAACAGCCGCTTCGACATACCCGAAACGATGATCAACCGCGAGATGGAGATGATCTTCCGGAGGCTTCAGGAGCGCACCGGTTATCATGCCAAGGACATCAACGATTTCGCCTCTGTCATAGGGATAGACCCGAATGAGCTATACAACAAGCTTAAAGAAGAGTCCGAAAAAAACATCAAATCCCTTCTCGTACGCACAGAAATCACGAAAAAGGAGAATCTCACCTTCAGTGAGGAGCGCTACAAACAGGTAGTGGAATCCCTGGCATCGAGGAACGGCAAGACCCCTGAGGAGATGGAGGCCTACATTCAGGAGAACAGGATGAGGGAAAACATCGAATCAGAACTGATAATCGAGGCCGCGGACGAATATATATATAAAAACGCTAATATTACTAAAAAAGCGCCTCAAACCCTTGAGGAATTCACCCGTTCTGAGTGATGCGCTGCGGTTTTCAGCCAGAAAAGAGTCTTTTTGGATTTCCCCCGAAAATCAGGACACTCAGTTAAGCTTAGAACCGATATTAAG
>CALCJG010000495.1 GCA_937967705.1 uncultured Spirochaetia bacterium | reverse complement strand
CTCCGGGGTGAACTTTTCCAGGAGGGTGTCGCTCAGGACGATCCGCTTGCTGCGGCCTATCCCCGTAAAGCCCGCGTTGGCCTTCTTCGTGTCCCGGCTCATATTGAAGCTGTATATCCCTTTGATCTCCAGGTCGAATCCCTTCAGCAGGGCGGTAATTTTTTCCCGCAGCCCCCCGTCATCCAGGGGGGTGAACTTGTAGAAGAGGGGGTAGATGAGCACCGGGGCCACCCGCGCCAGGATCACGCTGAAAAAGAAGAGAAAGAGGCTAAAGTAGATCCACCAGTCCGCCCCGGCGATCAGGAGGAACTGGTAGAAAACCAGCGCCACGGGGATGCCCAGCACGAGGCCCACGGAGAGGGATTTGAGCCTTTCGGTCAGCCACTGCGGCAGGCTCTGATTGGAAAGGCCGAAGCGGTGTTCCAGAATATAGCTGCCGTAAAAGTCCATCGGGAGTCCGAGGAGTCCCATGGCCGATCCCGCCACGGCCAGGAAGAGGAGGAACTGCAGGGACCCGCTCCCATCGTAATGGCGCCGTATGGTTTCCGCCAGGAAGGGGGATATCCCGCTGAAGGCCAGGAGGGTGATCAGGAGGAGGCTCAGGACCATGTCCGCCAGGGAGAGACGCAATTTTATGCGGTTGTACTCTCTGGATTTTTCCTCCGGCAGGGGGGACGCTTCGGCGGCAGGGGGCATGGGGTTTCTCCTTTGTGTGTTGCTTTTACAGGGAGAAAATAGGTGAAAGGGAAGGATCTGTCAATTGATAAACATCGCCCCCCTATTTCTGTTTGACTTTACCCCCTCCCAGGCCCTATAATAAATTGAGCGATTTTCTGTCCGATCATTCTTCAGGCGGTGTGAAGGCCTTTCTCTCCGGCCTGAGCCCTGTCGGCGCTGTCATTCCGGGGCGCTCAGATCTTCTGCAACTGTGAGGTGATATTATGAAAAAAACCGTCACTCTCCTCCTGTCCCTTCTGTTCATGGTCATTATGAGCGGGGCGGGGGATATGTCTTCTGCAGGGCGTTACGTGGTGGCGGTTTTCGACTTCCGCAACGACTCGGGACTGCCGGCCTATCAGTATCTGGAGAAGGCGCTGCCGGAGATGTTCGCCACCAACCTGGCCCAGTCGCCGGAGATTACGGTCCTGGAGCGGGAGAGGCAGGAGAAGATCCTGAAGGAGCACGGCCTGGCGATGGCGGGGATTACCGCGGGGGACACCCTCAAGATAGGGAAGCTCCTCTCGGCGCGGCAGATCCTTTCCGGGTCCCTCATCAGCGCCGGAGGGGCGTTCCGTATCGACGTGCGCATGACCGACGTGGAGACCGGGCGTATCCTCCTGGCGGGGAAGCGGCAGTTTAAAAGCGCAGCGGACATCATCGAAGCGGTGGATGCCCTTTCGGAGGAGATCGTGCGCAAGGTGACGGGCAAGGCCCCGGGCACGGGGGGTGATGTGGAGAAGGTGCCCCTCCCTCCGAGGAAGGGGGATCTGGTGACGCTGGAGGTGCTCCCCCAGAACGCCTATCACCCCGCCGGCTCCGGCGAGCCGTTCTATTTCCGGGCGGGTTTTTACGCCGCGGAGTATAAGTCCGGCAGGGAGCGCCTTCCCCTCAACATAGCGGTGGTATTGGACCGCAGCGGTTCGATGTCCGATGAGGGAAAACTCGGCTACGCCAAGGAGGCCATCAAGTTTCTGCTGCGCCATATGACGAAGCGGGACATCTTCTCGCTGGTGCTCTATGATGACCGGGTGGACGTGGCCATCGCGCCGGTGCAGGTGGGGGACCGCAGAAAGCTCTTCGAGATTGTAGACGGGATCAAGGACCGGGGCAGCACCAATCTGAGCGGAGGCATGCTGGAGGGGTACTATCAGGTAAGCAAAAATCTGAAGAAGGGCCAGGTCAACCGGGTCTTCCTGATCTCCGACGGGCTGGCCAACGTGGGGGTAACGGACCCGGCGATGATACAGCGCATAGCCCGGGAGAAATCCCGGGAGGGGATCAGCATCTCCACCTTCGGCGTAGGGAAGTATTTCAACGAGATACTGATGACCGGGATATCGGAGTACGGTCAGGGAAATTATTATTACATAGGGAAGCCGGAGAAAATCCCGGAGATCTTTACCCGGGAGATGGAGGGGCTCCTCTCCGTGGTGGCTCAGAACTGCCGCCTCCGTTTTGTGCCCGCCGGGGGTACGGTGCTGCAGAACGTTTACGGCTATTCCCATGAGCGGGAGGGCGAGGGGATCAGCGTAAAGCTGGGAGACCTGGTTTCCGAGGAGAAGAAGCTCGCCCTGCTCAGCGTCAAACCCTTTCCCCGGAACCGGGGCACCTGGACGATGGGCCGGGTGATACTCTCCTATGACGACGTGGTGAGCGGCCGGGGGCGGGTGGAGCGCTCCTTCCCGGTGACCCTGGGGTTCAGCGGCGATAAGGCTCTGATAAAAGCCAACGAGAACACGGCCATCCTCAAGGACATCAGCATGTACCGATCCGCGGAGCTTATGGAGAAGGCGATGAATCTGGTGGACAAGGGGGATTACGACAAGGCCCGGAGCATGCTGAAGGACAATCTGCGGGGCGTGCAGCGGGACCTGCGGCGCTATAATTCCCGGGATCTGAAAAAACAGGCGCTGAACATCTACGAATACCAGCAGCGGCTGGAGGCGGTGGAAAAATCCCCGGCAGACAGCAAGAGCGAGGCTTTTCAGGATCTGCAGAAAAGCGGGCGAAACAAACAGTATGAAATACGTAAAAGGAAATAGAGGTGT
>CALCJG010000494.1 GCA_937967705.1 uncultured Spirochaetia bacterium | reverse complement strand
GAGATATCCACTCGTGACTGGAGTTCAGACGTGTGCTCTTCCGATCTGGTGGAAAAACCAAAGCGGATGTAAAAACCGACCAACCTCAAAAAGCCACTGAAGAAGAGAAACAGTCTGCAGTGGATAATCTCAAAAACATCCTCACGACAGATAAAGAAAGCCGGGGCCGGGGGAAAACGGATAAGAAACCCGTTAGCAACCCCAGAGGACAGACCGAGGAAAGGCTGAAGTATGTCGATGTGGGGGAGAAAATCGGAGGGGCCAGAAAGGATCTCGCAGCCCTGGTAAAAATGTATTATGAAAACAAGGAACAGGCGGTCACAATGACGGACCTCCAGAGCCTCGAAGAAGCGGGGGAGGCCGGTGTCCTGATTACGAGGGAACGACAATTCGGAGGGAAGAAAGCCATCGTTAATATGATGAAGGCCATCGGCGCAGATAGTTCCACAACGTATGTGGTTTATCGGCTCATTAGCTCCATAGAAAAGCAGCCGAAGGATGATGTCAAGTCCAGGGAATTGTATATGATGGGCGTTGATCGCCTCCTTAAAATGTTTGGGACCTGGACAGATACATCCCATGCCAAGGATGGCCTTGAAGTTATCATGAACGAATTGACAGGATATTATCAAACCCCTGAAGAGATTCGTATGATACAAAACCTCAAAGAGAAGCAGCAGGAGATCAAAAACCAATTCAATCAGATATGGAGATCGGACTATGTTGATAATCCAAAATATTGGAGTAGTAAACGATTTAATAATTCCAGGGCCAGTGATGATTTCTGGAAAGAGCCCAGAATTGTGGAATTAAAAAAAGAAAATTCCAAATTCCAGCAGGGTATTGCTGATATTCGCTCGGATGGCAAGAAAAGGTCTGATGCTGATCCGAATAGTCCCAAAAAGATATTCTCCTCTCTCGGAGCATCCTTCTTAAAAACAATCGGAGACCAGTATAGTAAAAAATGGGAAAAGCTTGTTGATCAGGCTAACGGAAAAAATGACTGGAAATGGGCCGGTCTGGAGGAGAGTGAGGGGGAGAAGAAGGAACGTAAAAAGCGGGATAACAAGACGATGAAATGGGAGCGGTTTGTACCTGATGATGTTGATCGGGTCAGCCAGGCATCAGAAAAGGATTATGAATCCAAAACAATCATGGAGGATTTCGGAATAAGGGCCGTGGAGTACGGAAACTGGATGGATATCGAATCGAGTAAAATTCACACCCAGAGGGCCGGGGAAGCCCTGACAGACATGGCCTTTATCTTTGGTATTGATAAATCCTTGATATCTCTTAATGGCCGGCTGGCGCTGGCCTTCGGTGCTCGGGGTAAAGGTAAGGCATCCGCTCATTATGAGCCGGCAAAAAAGGTTATAAACATGACCAAGTTGGCCGGGGGCGGGTCCCTGGCGCATGAATGGGGCCATGCCCTTGATAACATCCTCTCCCTTGTGTCTTATAAAGAGGCCGGTGTATCCGGGGGACAGTTAACATTTTTATCCGATTCCGGATACGAGAATAAACACTCTCATCTCCTCGCAACTGCCGGAGATGCACTCAGAGAACTCAGAGAGGCACTATCGACCGGGGGAAATGTACCCACGGTGAACATTAACATCAACAAGCCACAGAATGAAAGGAGAACGTATTACGCCAGTGAATATAAGGACAATGCCATCAGGAATTTTTTAGGACATGAAAGGGATAGTGACCATAGTGAGGAAACCAGCGATATTTTCTGGAAAGAGCTTTCACATGAGGATTTTAATCGGTTTATCCAGGAAAAGGCTAATCAGTATTTTAAAAACCGAAAAGAATCCATAGCTAACGACATGCAGGACGGTTGGTATAAAAACTATTATGCCAGGTTCACAGATAGGGAATGGCGCACGAAGGATACCAAAACCGCAAACAATTTCCGCAAGGAAGTAGAATACTACATATCAAAATGGCATGAGCACGGCCATGGGGATCAACCCATATCGATTAAAGCGGAAAGTGTCAGGCCAGCCACTACCGGAGTAAGTGACTATCTGGCAACAGCCGAAAAAATGGGTGGATACTGGGCAAGGCCGCATGAAGTTTTTGCCAGGGCCTTTGAGAGCTATGTTTCGGACAAGCTCGAAGAAAAGGGAATGAAGAATTCGTACCTGGTATCGGGTGTCCAGGAATCCTATGCGGATAAGTTCGCATCTGACAGTGATATCCTCCCAGAAGGGAAAACCAGTATTTACCCCAGAGGGCAGGAGCGTAAAAGGATAAACGCAGCCTTTGATAAGCTCATGGAAGGGATAAAAGAACATGAGATTTTGAAGAAGGCTATCAGTATTTTAGACATGATGGATCTTCGCAAGGCGATAGATTTTCAGGGAATACCCATATAGGAGAAAAGAGATGTTGATCAAGGCAAGGATCGGAATAAAATCTGACGGCACTATCGTACTTCTTAAAGGTCGTGATACTGCTGGCCTGGTAAAGAAAACGGTGGTTGATAAAAACGGGAAGCGACAAACGGTATGGGTCAAGCCTGGGGAAAAAGGCGGAAAACAGAAAACTGGAAACCCCTCACCCGGGCAGGGGGGAGCGAAGAAAGATGTTGATCTGGCCAAACAGGAGAAGTCAAAGACCCGCAGGGAAGCGTTGAAAAATGCCATGAAGAACATGATCTCCACTCTCCGGGAGGTTTTCTCCGGTCATGGTGGTTCAGAGGACGCAGTAGAAACCGTTCATGAAGGAGGCCAGGACACCACAAGAGTAGGTGATGCGAAGAATAAGGAGAAGAAGGCGAAGGAAAGGGAAAAGAAGGAGCGGGAAAAAGCCAGGGAAGAGGCGAAAAAGAAGAGGAATTTTAAGAATGGCCGATTATTCGATTGATAATAAACGAGGCACGGTAAGTCTCACAAAGGTCCAGGGCAAGGTTCGGTGTAAAAACTGCGGCGAGGTCATTGCGCTTTCTAACAACAACTCAACCCTGGTTAAAGGGGTAACGATCATTGATAAATCTTCACGATCCATCATTGCCAAGTGTGGGAAGTGTAAAACATTCAATGCAATCGGGATAAAAGATTAATTTTTTTCTGGAAAATGCTATTTTTTTGCCAATCCCCATTTGTGGGGGGTTGACTATTTTGTTACAGTAGTTTAATGGTCATATAAGAGCGTTGAAGAGCGCAACTTATTTCGCACCCATATCATCAAGATCGGGGGTGTAAAAAACCCCCGGTCACTCTCAATACCATGAGTGGCGACTTTAGAAGCCACCAAGCCAGAGGGTTTACTTATCCTCTCGGTTTGGTGGCTTTTTTAATTTTGGGGCAATTATGTACGTCGAAATCGGAAATTGGAAAATCGAAAAGGCCGCACGTCAGGATGATGAGAAATACATCAATGTGCGGATCATCGCCAATACCCTCCTGCTTGACAAAGAAAACCAGGAAATGCTTCCGGAAGCGTTCGACGATGAAACGATAAACTCCTTTCTGAAAGCAGGGATCATCGATTGGCATCATCAAAGTGTTCTCGGGAAAACCATGGAGGATCGAGCCAAGGCCATTCTCGGCAAACCTTATGATTTTCAGTGGGAAGATGGTCTCCCGGTTGTTTATGCCAGGTTGACGAAAAGCCATCCTATTGTCCGTGACAGCATCATCCCGCATCTGGACGCCGAGCTGCCTGTCCTCGGGGGGTCCGTAGGCGGCTCCATACAAAAGATCAAAAGGGTTTTCGATGGAGCGATTCAGAAGGCAAAAGAGCAGATCATGAAGATCGATTGGAATCACCTGGCAATTGCCGCCAGTGCTTATGTGGTAAGCCCCGGATCGGCTGTATCCCTGGTAAAAGCATATAACAACGAACTCATGGTCCGGTTTAGCGACATAGGCGCTTTCCGGTATGATGTAGTAGCCAACCACGAAGAGATCATGAAAGCCCTGGAGTTCACCAATATCACTGACATAGCGAAATACCAGGGGGTCGATGCCTTGCGGACCCAGAGCCTCGAAGGAGATCCCTTCTACGACAAGACCAGGGAAGCGGTCATCTTCGGGATCACTGAGGGAAGTATCAAGCCTTCAAGAAAGGGCGTGGTCGAATTTCTGGAAGGTCGGGGCATGAGAGAAGCACAAATACGGAGCTTTATGGATGTTTTCACCAAGAACATCCGTCAAATGATAAACAATCTTTAGGAGGGGTAATATGCCTGATGAAATTAAAAACCTACGCATGTTGATAAAGGCATCTCAGGCGGAGGATGACGATGCCGGCGGGGACGGCGGCGACGACGATGACGACTACGACGAAGCCTACATGAAAAAGCACTTAAAGCGCTACATGAAGGCAAACAAGGAAGAAGCCAAAGAATATGCCCAGGAACTCGGTTTCCTTAAAAAATCCTTCACCGACTCTGTTTCTGCACTGGAAAACGTGGAAGAAGCTGAAGCTGTTCTGGTCGACGGGACCGGTATTTTCAAGGCTTTCACCGATCTTGCCGGAGCATTGGTAGAGAAGATCTCCGATCTCAAAGAGGAAATCGCCGATCTGAGGTCAAATCTGGAATACCAGGGAGAGCTTACCAAAGCGTCAGGTGAGGTCCTGATCAAATCCTTTGAAACGGTGGAAGCTCTCGCACAAGCTCCCGCACCCAGGCGGGGAGTGACTTCTGTTCCTCAGACAGTAGTAACTCAGAGCGACAGTCCTCTGCAGAAAGCCAAGGGAATGAATTACAGGGAAATCAAGAGGATGGTTCTGAAAGCTGCCCAGGAAGGAAATTCTGAGGCTGCGGAACTTGTAACGTCCCTCGATATATGCGGAGGCAATTTGAGAATGTTGTCCCCGGAAGATCTGAAAACAATCGACTCGCTCGTTTAACGATAAAAAAGGAGGACAGTATCAATGGATATAATCCAACACGTTGAAGCTTATGATGGATTCGGTTCGATAGGGTTTGAGGATGTTCAGCTCCTCATGAAAGCCCTCGAAGCGAATGAGAGCATAACTGACATTGATGGCGCATCTGGAATGGCCGCTCTGCAGTTACAATCTCTCGAAGGGACCCTGGTTATGCTTACCGCCCAGGAAAAACATCTCACGCTCTGGAGAGATATCCCTAAAACCGGAGCCAAGTCAACCCTTGAAGAATATTCTGCCCAGGTTGGCTGGGGCCAGGATGAATCCGGATGGGTAGGCCAGATGGAAAATCCGCTGGAAGCCGATGCTGAAGCCGTAAGAAAATATTCATTCATCAAATTCCAGCGCCAAATGTGGAAGGTTCCCTCGATATCTGGTCTTGTGCAAACGATAACACCAGCAGAAAAGCTTCAGAAACAGGCCGCCTCCATGCGCTGCCTCAGAAACCTGAACGCCGCTCTGTATTCAAGCGATTCTGAGATGATCCCTGAAAGTATCGATGGATTTGAAAAGACAATTTGGAATAACGGCTCGTCTTATCATGTCATCGACCTGAGAGGCCAGGCTCCCGAGATGAACGATTTCCGTAATGCGGCCGAGCTGATTTTTTCCAACTTCGGAACCGTTGAAGGGGCCGGTCTGTATATGTCTCCCGGTGCTCTGACCTGTATCGATGGTATTATGGAACCCAATGTTCGGGTACAGCAGGGGCAGATCGGAAGGGACGGCGGATTGGAAATCGGCTATGGTACTACAGGTATCAAGACGAGTTACGGAAGGATCATCCCGAAAGTCGATATATTCATCGCCGGTGAATACGAAGGTAGGAAGGTCCCCAAACGGCCCAATCCCACGAACAAAGAAGTGCTGATCGAGGGTAAAACTTCCCCCAGGGCTCCGGAAAAACCTTCCCTTGCCGTAACCACTCAGGGGGCGACAGTTTCCGGGTCAAAATGGATCGCATCTGGCGTCCGTCCTGCCAATGCTATCTATGGGTATCGGGTAGCCTCCGGGAACCGGTTCGGTCGTTCAATCGCATGTGCCGAGCAAAAATCTTCGGCAGTTGCCGCTGGGGGGTCCAACACCCTGACGATTACCCCCTCTGGAGAAAGCACCTATCCCGCTACTTACCATGAGATCTATTCTCAGCAGGAAGTGGGTGGGGAATACTACTTTCTTGCCCGGGTCAAAGACTCTGGAACAGCCACGACAACCTATGTGGATAAAAACACCTTCATCCCCGGAACGTCCAGAATGTTTCTCCTGGATCTCTCTTCCGTGGGTGAAATGAGGACGTTCATGCTGAAGAGACTTGCGGATATGCACTCTCAGGAATATGGACCTATCGGTCCTTATCGCTGGGGAACCGTCAATCTCTACGCAACTCCTCAGTATTACGCACCAAAGCGATTCGTCCTGTTCATCAATGTACCTGTTGGTATCCAGTCGAAATCAAATCTTCTCTGGGTCTAAGGTAAACACCGATGAACCATGTTGATGGATTACCGAGGTACACAGAACGAAAGCAGCTCACTGAGAGGGATTTGGAACTCGCCAGGATAAACAACCAGTTTATCCTGGAGGGGACTGATCCATCCAAAGTAGCGGATAATATCATCATTTTCCTTGAATATGTTGCTCATGGGGGTTCCCTGCAGATTTCGGATAAGGATGATACCACCATAGGAGGAACAGTAACCGAGACTCTTGACCTCACCAAAGCACCCATGCGGTTGGATGGTGGGGTTAAGCTAACCGGTACGGTTCTCCTGGCAAAAGGATTTTATATCGTTCGATAAGGAGGAATTTAATAATGGGTAGTGAATATATGAACACCGCAAAGGTGGAAGAGCTTCTTAAAATGACGGAAGATGGGAGAGCCCTGGCGTTTAAAGTCGCCAAGGCTCAGTACGATTTTTCCCAGCACGGCGGGGAAATTGGCGACATCCCCTCTGGTGTTTTCATCCCGGCCAAGGCTGTTATCACTAAAGCCTGGATCGATGTGTTGACCACCTGTCAGACGGAAGGGAGTGACGCTGGAACCATGGCTGTCAAGGCCGCAAGTTCTGGGGATCTCGTGGCCGCTGTTGCCGTTAGCAACGGGGGTAATCCGTGGGATTCCGGCCTCAAACCCTGTATCCCGGTGGGATCAGCAGCGACGATGATCAAGCTGACCGAGAAGAAGGAAATAACCTTCACCATCGCAACCCAGGATTTTACAGCCGGTAAGTTCAACGTGTTCGTCGAATACGTCATCTCTGAATAAGGGGGTGGGGTATGCTTACTGACGAACAGGTCAAACAGATAAATAAAATGTGTCCCATAGCCAAAAAATATGGTATTGGGGCCATTCTCCAGGCTGCCCAGTCGATTGAAACATCGGAAATTGAGGATGGTGCAGTAACACCGGCCAAGATATCCGAGGACGTGATTGTTCCTCTCACCGAGAAGCCTTTCCGGGTCACTGGGAGTATATCCGCATCGGCGGCCATTACGCCGGTGGAACTCCTGGCAGATGCCGAGGTCCCCGATGGGAAGAAGGTCTATGTTGATGGATTCATTGTCAATGTCAATGGTTCAACGGCATGGACTGATGATACCGGAACGAAGATTGTCATCGAGGACAAAGCGGCCTCTCCAGCCAATGTCTGCGAGATTGCCAAAGCCCAGCTTACGGGAAATGCAGTTTTGGGGATGTTTTCAACAGGGGTCACTCTCGGGGCAGCGGTGAAGCAGGGAACCGGCCTCACTGCAGCGAAGGGTCTCCAGGTGAAGGCGGATGATGATTTTACCGCCGGATCGGATATCCTCGTAACCATCTGGGGAGTGATCAAATAGAGGGGGTTAAACCATGTCATTAAAAGCGGTAGCTACAGGTCAGTTTAATCTCGTCAACGAGGCCACAGGTCAGAATTTTCTCAGTTTTGACCTGTCCGCCATATTCGGCGTTCTTACTGGCGTTCAGGAGCAGGTCTACCAGGAACGGAACATCATCGTCGGTGATGGGGTTGTTTCACTCAATGCCGGCGGTGTTGCGAATGTGAAAGGTTTACTCCTGATCGTTGAGGGGGCCGGGACTGTAACGGTGAAACACGATTCCAATACAAACGGGATCGAGGTTTCTTCCTGTCTCCTGGTTTTCGGAAAGCTTTCATCCATCACGGTTGAAACCTCCGCAACCCAGCAGATCAAGGTCAAATACTTACTCTTTGAATAGCAGTGAATTCCCCTGTCTTAACTGGCAGGGGAATTATAAAAAATGAAAAGAAAGATAAAAAATGGCAGAGCGAGATCAAAGAAAAGGATTCGCTTTCGGCAACCCACAGAATGAAAGCGACTATTATCATCCCGGATGGGGCTTGCTTATAACTCCCGATGAGCTGCGGTATTTGGTCACTTTCGGGACAAAGCTCGTTGCCTCCGATGCTTCGCAGACATTCACGGATAATAATCTCCAGTATTATATTGATCATGCCATAGGGATGGTGGAAGCCGATCTGCACATTGATATCTATCCCAGAATCGTCCGCCATAACGCCCCTATCGATAATATTACCGGTGCTCGTCAACGAAGAACCGATATCCCCGAGGAAGAGCCGGGAAGGGTGATTGAGCCGGGATATCCGTACAACAAGGAATTATCATATAACTACCTATACACCAAACTGCGCCGGAGGCCGCTGATAGA
>CALCJG010000493.1 GCA_937967705.1 uncultured Spirochaetia bacterium | reverse complement strand
AGATATCCACTCGTGACTGGAGTTCAGACGTGTGCTCTTCCGATCTGGGTTCCACGATACTGTCCGCTTCCATGAGTTCCCTTTCTGGCTGGGTGATGAGTAGATTGCCGTTCACGTATTGCCCGTAGCGGATCATCTCCCTGCCCTCCAGGTATCGGCTGAAGAACCATTCCCCCTCCCCGCAAACGAAATAATCCACGAAGGGGATTTTGTGCTGTAATGCCCAGGAGCCCCGGGTGATCTCCGGACCTCCCAGGACGATGGGCAGATCGGGGCGGTTCTCCCGGAGGATGCGGGCGATGGCGAGGTTGCGCTCTATGTTCCAGAGATAGCTCGTGAAGGCAACCATCGAGGGTTCCCTCCGGAGGAGATAACGGGCGATGACCTGATCCGAGGCGAAGGCCGAGAGGGGAAAGGGGAGAGGCTCTGTTTGCACCTGCTGCCTGTAATGGCGGTCCAGATAGGCGCAGAGGGACGCCGGGGCGTATTCCACGTTGCCCTGCAGATAGGCATAGCTGTGGTCAATGAGGGGCAGCTGAACAAAGAGTATCTTCATGGTCTCATTCCGTCGTTGCTCACATTGTAGCGCGGATTTGTCCCCTTTCCATATCTTCCGCTCCCTGCCGGGGTCACAGGATCAGGTTTAATCCCGTCAGCAGGCGGGCCTCCCTGTCGAGAGACACGCATCCGGCATACCATCCCTCCGTCTTCCCTTCCACCCTGAGGAAGATCTCGAGACACCGGGCCACGGGGATGTCCGCCGTCATCTTCAGGAGTCCCCCCGGGCGGGGGTTTTCGTCGCGAAACATCTGCCCGGCCGGCTGCTGCCAGAGGTCGATGCCCGGAGAGAGGTAGAGGGATATCCCTGCCGGCTTTGCCGGGTACCGCCGCAGTTCCAAACCGGCGCCGGGGAAGTAACGCTGGCGGTTGGCATAGTTATGCGAAACGGCAACGAGGTTGATGCCGCCCTGTCTCAGGAGGAGGCAGAAATCCACGGCATAGCCGAAGGAGGTGAGGTGATGGCTCATCAGGAAATTCCAATAAAATGTCTTTCCGCTGAAAGGGTTTTCAACCCTGAAGCGGTCTTTCCCCAGGTAAAGAGGGGAGATGAGATTGAGCAGGGAGAGGTTGCGCTGCTGCTTCAGGTATCGAAGTTCCGCCGCCGTGAGGTCGGATCTTTTTATATAGCGCCGGAGCCCCGCACCGGAGGGATGCGGCCCCCTCTCCTCGTAGGGTTCCTCCGGGCGGAAGAGATCATAGACCCAGGCCGTGAAATCCAGCCCTACCGCATCCCGGACGGAGAGGCGGGATCCCTCCTCCTGCTCGAACTGTTCCGTGTCCCGGTCCGCGTCCGAGCGGGTGCAGTAATCGATGTAGAAGACGGCGTTGAGGGTGTTGATCCACCAGGAGGGCCGGTCGGGGAAAGAGCGTCTTCCCGAGAAGAAGGTATCCTTCTGCATCTCGGAAACCAGTACCAGCTGCATCTCGTTGCCCGCCGCCGAGAGGCGTACCATGTCGGCAGGGTATTCCCGCTTGAGGCGGACCAGGTCCTCGTCCTTTACGCGGCTGACAGATACGTAGTCCGCCAGGAGCTTCATTTTGTAGATGTCGTTGAAGCTGTTGATGCCGCGGTTTTTCAGCACGGCCCGGTGGCCTTCCTCATGGAGCCAGCCGTAACCGGGGGGTAGATAGGTCCACGCGACATCGAAGAGGACCAGGAGCCCCGCGGTGGCAATGCGTCCCATGCAGTCCTGCTGGTATTCCTGCATGGCGGAGTCGATGGCCCTGTGCACCGCCTGGGCGGGATTTTTGCAGAGATAAAGGGATATCTCCATTCCTGGGGCGTCGTAGCCGTGTCGGGCATTGTAGGGGATATCCGTAAGGGGGAATCGGTAGAGGGGTCCGTACACAGGAGAGACCGTGTTCCCCTCTCCCCGAACCGGCGCAGAGGAGAGCAGGCAGACCATGGCCGTCAACAGGACAAAGAGCCGAAAGAATATCTGCCGGCGGAGATGAGAATGCAGGGGAAAATACATAGCGCGCATTGTACGGGGTGCATTCGCCAGGGCAATCACTTTTACCTCTCCGGGACATCACCCCTTATATTTAAATAGTGGTTGACCGAAATGCCGTGGGCTCCTAATTTACAGGGGGGAAGGACCCGGAGGCTGGGAAGCGGCGGGTGCTTCCGATTTCCATTAAGGGGCGCACGATGCAGGTTCTATCATCCGATGATCTCGGTTTTCTCAAATCCGTCATTCTCGAAGCGGGGGGTATGGCCCGGCGCATTCAACAGGGGGATTTTCATCCCGAACGCAAGGAGGACTCTTCCCTGGTCACTCTGGCCGATCTGGAGGTGCAGCGCTACCTGGTGGAAAGAATAAGCGGGAGATTTCCCGGTATCGGATTTATCCATGAGGAGGCATTCGATAAAAACAGTGCCGAGCTTAAGACCAATTCCCTGACGGCCGTCATAGATCCCATCGACGGGACAGCGGTCTACAGTATGATGCTTCCCACATGGAGCATTTCCCTGGGAATATTCCGGGGGACCCGGCCCCTCTACGGTTTTGTTTATTCCCCGGGCTGCGGGATGCTCTTCCATAACGATGACGAGAATGCCTATCTCAATGACCGCATCCTGAAGGTGGACAGGAATATGCGGGTGGACAGCGAGACCAACGTCTTCATTCCCGGCGAGCTCTTCAGCAGTATGCACATACGCTACCGGGGCAAGGTGCGGAATTTCGGCTCTACGGCTCTCCATGCCTGTCTTGTTGCCGACAACCGCCGCAACCGTGCCCTGGCTTTTTACGGGCAGGCCTATATCTGGGACTGGGCCGGAGCCTATCCTGTCATCCTCAAGGCGGGAGGGCAGGTGCGTTACCTCGACGGGGGAGAGGTGGATTTTGCCGAGGCGCTCCGAAACGGATGCCAGTTGACCGGCTATGCCGCAGCGTATTCTAAAGATGATTTCGATTACGTGCGGAGCATCATCGAGATCATCCGTTGAGTACTACCAGCGGTTGAGGTGTATCCTGTCCACACGATACCGCTCCTCCCGGCCTTTCGTCTCGGCGGGATAGCCGATCGGGATCAGGGAAAAGGGTATGATCCCCCGCGGAAGGGAAAAAAGGGCTCCGAGGCCGCTCATGCGCTCCTCCCGGGGATAGACTCCCAGCCAGACGCCCGCCAGTCCCAGGGCATGGACAGCCAGCAGGAGGTTCTCCGTGGCAGCCGCACAGTCCTGAACCCAGTACCCCTCGGTTTTTTCCAACGCCGGATCGCAGCAGACCA
>CALCJG010000492.1 GCA_937967705.1 uncultured Spirochaetia bacterium | reverse complement strand
ACCACCGAGATCTACACTCTTTCCCTACACGACGCTCTTCCGATCTGCCAACGAGGTGGCGGTCAAAAACGGCTACAAACCGATGAATTTCCAAAGCCTCAGGGAAAAGAACCCCAACTGGATCTATCCAGGTAATATCTTCACCCTCATGGATGGCCAGCGCGTCGAGGTGGTTACGGGCGATACGCTCTGGGACATAGCCCATAAAAAACTCATGGAAAAGAACATCGCCTTTTACAAGCTCATCGAACAGGTCACGGAAAAGCTCAAAACCGGCGGCGACATCTCAAAGGAGCTGAAGGAGGCCAAAAGGCTCTCTTTCAGTAAAACACACGCCAGGATACTGGCAGACCTGGAACGGAAATAAGGGCTACAGCGAAGGGATCATGCAGCCGGAAGAGGGTAAACGATATTATATTGAGCCGGTGGAGATAGAGATTTATCTCAAAAAGGCCGGCAAGGTGAGAACCATCATCAAGGACCTCTTCATTGAGCTCATCGACGTCCACCCGCACAACAAGCACAGCGAGAAGATATTCGGCTACTTTCTGGAGCGTTCCGAGCCCATAGATATCATGGAAATCATGAATGTCTTCCCGGAATACATATCCATCATCTTCGATTCCTACTATCAGCATACGGCCCTCTTTGAGAAGCTCAGCATGCATTTCAAGTCGGGGCTTCAGGGCAGCATCGATTCCTGGCGCATGTCCATCTACCTTACGGAACTCCTGATCAAGTACGAACCAACGATAGCCTCCTCCAATTACATAGGGGATTTTCAGACCTATAATCTCAACTACCTGATAGTCAAGCTCTACTCCCTGGACCAGCAGTTTCTACTGGAGGACTCCACGGTGGAATACCTGATCAAGCGGCGCAACATCTTTTATGAGGGCAAATCGAGGGACCGGGAGTTCGACAAACTAGTGGAGTTATGGCGCTACAACATCAAGGAGAGCGAGTTTTAGTCCTTATGAAGCCGATTCTGGTACAAAATTGTTACGGAGATGTAAATAAAGAGCCCTTTTCCCTCAATTTACACCCTCGGAATTTGACAGAACAAACCTGCCTCGCTATGTTGCTTTCATAATATTTTTCTGTTTAGACGCCGCAGGCAATCACAGGCTTCATCAACAGGGATCATTAAACAGAGAAAATAAGCATAACACCTTTAAGGAGGTATTTCAGATGAAAAAATATGAACCCATCGTCGCGGCTGAAAGGAACAACAGCATTCAGCGCGGCAAAAACGCAGCAGTATCATCCTACTACGGAGAAGACACCTTCAATGACAAGGTAATGCAGGAAAAGCTCCCTAAAATCGTCTACAATCACATGATGGACATCCTGCACAAGGGAAAGAAGTTGGACGTGGATACGGCCAACGCCGTGGCCCACGCCATGAAGGAATGGGCCATTGAGAAAGGCGCCACCCACTATTCCCACTGGTTTCAGCCGATGACCGGCTCCACCGCGGAGAAGCACGATTCCTTCATCGAACCCATATCGAACGGGAACTATATCGAGCGCTTCTCCGGACAGCAGCTGGTGCAGGGAGAGCCGGACGCCTCAAGCTTTCCAAGCGGCGGTATCAGATCCACCTTTGAAGCCCGCGGTTATACGGCCTGGGATCCCTCCAGCCCCGCCTTCATCATCAAGAGCGGGATCGGCACGACCCTCTGCATCCCTTCGGTCTTCGTATCCTATACAGGAGAGGCCCTGGACAAGAAAACGCCGCTGCTCCGCTCCATCAAAGCCATAAGCGAGAGCGCCATCAACATGATGAAGGTTCTGGGCAACAGCAAATCTAAAATGGTTTACGCCACGCTGGGACCCGAGCAGGAATACTTTCTGATCGACCAGGATTATTATTTCAAACGCCAGGACCTGGTCCTGACCGGACGCACCGTCCTGGGCGCCGCTCCTCCCAAGGGACAGCAGCTGGAAGATCAGTATTTCGGCAGCATCAAGGACCGGATTGCCTCCTTTATGCATGATGTCGAGGAAGCTCTTTACAAGCTGGGGATTCCCGCAAAGACACGTCATAACGAAGTGGCCCCGAGCCAGTTTGAGATAGCCCCCATTTTCGAGGAGGCAAACCTAGCGGTGGACCATAATCAGCTGGTCATGGAAGTATTGAGGAAAGTAGCGGTGAAGCACAAGCTTACGGCCCTGCTTCATGAAAAACCCTTCGCAGGCATCAACGGATCCGGGAAGCATGTCAACTGGTCCCTTTCCGACGACCTGGGCAACAATCTGCTAAATCCCGGCAAGACGCCTCACGACAACATACAGTTTCTGGCCTTCCTCGTGGCCACCATCCGCGCGGTCTACCTCCATGCGGACATCCTCCGCGCGTCCATCGGGGGATCCGGCAACGATCATCGGCTGGGAGCAAACGAGGCGCCCCCTGCGATCATCTCCGTCTTCCTGGGTGAACAGCTCACGAAGATACTCAGCGACATCGAAAGCGGCGTGATTACCGAGGCGACCAATGCAGCCCTCATCGATATGGGAATATCCAGCCTGCCCGTCCTGAGCAAGGACAACACGGACCGCAACCGGACCTCTCCTTTCGCCTTTACAGGAAACAAGTTCGAATTCCGAGCCGTGGGTTCCTCTCAGTCCATATCTCTTCCTGCCACAGTTCTCAACACCATCGTGGCTGAGAGCCTGGACGTGCTCGCAGAGAAGATCAAGGGCAAGGGAGAAAACACGAAGAAAGCCATCATGGATGTCCTCAGGGAAGAGATCAAGGTCATTAAACCCATTCTCTTCATGGGCGACAACTACTCCGGGGAATGGGAGAAAGAGGCGGCGCGCAGGGGTCTGCCGAACAAGAAGACATCCCCCGAGGCCTTCAAAGATCTTGTAACCGACAAAGCCCTCAAGCTGTTCGAAAAGTATAAGGTCCTCACGGGGGTGGAGTTAAAATCCCGGTATCATGTACGGCTGGAAAAATTCTGCAAAATGCTCGACATCGAAGCCAATACACTCCTTTCGATGGTCAACACGCAGATCATTCCCGCAGCCATTGACTACCAGGGTGATCTGGCCTCCTCTATCGACGAGACGATGGAAGTGATGGGAGACGGTTTCAAGATGGATGGACAGAAGGCGCTCCTGGGAGAAATTGCCGGGCTCCTGGACAAGCTCATTGTCATGACCCGCGATCTGAAGAAAAAATGCGCCCACGCCTCCGGCATCGAGAACGAGCAGAGCAAGGCCGAGTACTACAGCGATGAGATCAAGAAATACATGATCTCCATACGCGAAGTTTCCGACGAGCTGGAAGACCTGATGGACGACAGCATTTGGACTCTGCCCAAGTACTGGGAGATGCTCTTCATCAGCTAGACAATTCGAACTCCAGAATAAGAAAAGGCTGACCTCTTTCCGGTCAGCCTTTTCTTTATCAACAGAGAGGCCCCGCAAACGGAAGAACCCCCGGGAATGCCCCTCCTAAAAACTCAAGTACTCCCGGTCTTTCCTGTTGATGAACTTGATATGGGCGAACTTGCCCTTTTTCCGGCCCTCGTCCAGCATGCGGTAGCCCTCGGAACGGCAATGGGGGCAGGCATTGATGGGTATCTCGATACAGAGAGAGAGGGGATTGTTCGATGAGGCCGTTTCGATCTTCAGTGTGCCCCGGCAATCCCCGCAGATCAGAATCGACTCCAGCTGGGACTCCCGAATCCCGTCGGTATCGTAGAAAATGCTCTTCTTGCGCACATCGTAGTTTCCGATCTGTGCGGCCGTGGGCCTGCCGGCCTTGGCCTCATGGTATCCCTTCACGATCTCATCACTGATCTTCTTGATATAGGCCATGATGCTCTTTTCCTCCCGGATCGAATCCGGGTCATAATCAGGCTCCCTCACATGAGAGTAATCCATACCCGCCATGGCCAGCACAATCCCCATATTCACGTAGGGAAGAGCGCCCTGTATGGAATAGCCCCCCTCGAGCACGGCTATATCGGGATTGAGCCGTTCGTTCAGACGGGCATAACCCTGAGCGGAGAAATTCATATTGGTGATGGGGTCCGTGTAATGGTTGTCCTGCCCGGCGGAGTTGACGATGAGATCCGGTTTAAAATCATCGAGGATGGGGAGCACCACATGATCTATGGCGTAGTTGAAACCCGCATCGGAGGTCTGGGGAGGCAGGGGAATGTTTATGGTCTTCCCCAGGGCGTTGGGACCCCCCAGTTCGTAGGTAAAGCCGGTACCCGGGTAAAGGGTTCGCCCGTCCTGATGCATGGAGATGTAGAGGGTATCGGGATCATGCCAGTATATATCCTGCGTCCCGTCCCCGTGATGGCAGTCGGTATCCACAACGGCAATCCTTTTATGACCGTAGTGTTCCCGGATATACTCAATCATCACCGCTTCGATGTTTATGTTGCAGAAGCCCCGATTGCCATGAACCACCTTCATGGCGTGATGTCCGGGAGGACGTACCAGGGCAAATGCCTTGTCCTCCTCCTTTTCCATGATCAGCCGGGCCGCCTTGATAGCCCCGCCGGCAGAGATCAGGTGGGATTCCGTAACGACCGAGGGGACATCCGGCAGGCAGAAGTGAATCCGCTCGCAGTCCTCATAAGTGGCCACGTCGGGTTTGTATTCCTTGATCCCTTCTATGTCGAAGACCCCTTCCTCCCTGAGCTGATCCTGGGTATAGAGCAGCCTCTCTTCCCTCTCGGGATGGGTGGGACTGATGGCCCAGTCAAAGGCCGGAAAAAAGATGATGCCCAGTTTGTTTTTTGCTTTCAGCATAATTCCATTCCCCCCATGCGTGCATCCGTTAATGACCGATCAGACGTCCCATCAGCCCGCTGCTGTGGCGGGACGCGCCAAGCTCCCGGGCAACGTTCATTTTGGACCCGTCCACCCAGAAGACATTCTTCATCCCCTCAGGAGTCCCGTCATAATACCCCTCGTGAGAAGTCAGGAGCCAGTCCCCCCCGCGGTACAATCTCAAGGTCCCCAGAGGAGCCGCACTCGCAGTGTTCCAGAAACGCACGAATCCGTCACTCTGCGAAACGGTGGCTATATAGCGTCCTTCGCTGGAAAATGCGGCAGCGCGCACACCGTCGCCAGTCCCAGCCAGTTTCCCCACCAGGTTGGAAGAACCTGCGTCCCATATCTGGACATCCCCGTCCCGCCCCCAGGAGGCCATATACCTCCAGTCCGGGCTGTATACCATGGACGGCCCCGGAGACAGTTTCTTTCCCGGTTTTCGAATTCTTCGGCCCCTCTTGACGCTGAAGACGAAGCTGCGTCCCTTTTCATTCTGCACCGCCAGATACTTGTCGTCAAGACTGAAGCAGAGGTAAACGGCACGTCCCTCCGGCAGTCTTATGCCGCGGGACCATGTCTCCTTTTTCCTGTCCCGGATAAAGACCCTGCCCCCTCCCCCGAGTGCCAGCCAGCGTCCTTTCCTGCTGAA
>CALCJG010000491.1 GCA_937967705.1 uncultured Spirochaetia bacterium | reverse complement strand
ACCGTTACTCGATTTCATCAACTGCTTATTTTTCATGGTATCGAATGTATAATTTCAGAAGAAAAAAGACTTGACATTATTATTATATGAAAACGTGAAAAGAAGGAGTCACCCCCTTCTTTTCACAATACAAAACCGTGCAAAATATTTACATGTAATCCAGATAATCCTTCAGTTTGCGGGCCCGGGTAGGATGCCTCAGACGCCGGAGGGCCTTGGCCTCAATCTGTCGAATGCGTTCACGGGTAACCTTAAAGACGTATCCCACCTCCTCAAGCGTATGGGAATATCCGTCATCAAGACCAAAACGCATTCGTATGACCTTCTGCTCACGGGCAGGGAGTGTTTTGAGCACGGAATTTATCTGCTCTGAGAGAAGCCGATAAGCAGCCGTATTGGCAGGGGAATCCACATCCTTGTCCTCGATGAAATCCCCCAGTAATGAATCCTCTTCCTCCCCTACGGGTGTCTCCAGGGAAATGGGTTCCCGGGCAACATTTTTGACTCCCTTTACTTTGCT
This sequence comes from uncultured Spirochaetia bacterium, assembly GCA_937967705.1. Taxonomy (GTDB): domain Bacteria; phylum Spirochaetota; class UBA4802; order UBA4802; family JAGODF01; genus CALCJG01. The sequence continues at coordinate 17,344 of CALCJG010000491.1, read as the reverse complement.
TGCCGACCAGCCAAGACGGTCCGCCAGCTCTTCTGCTGTAGGTTCACGTCCGAATTCCTGCTGAAAGAGCCGGGTTTCGCGCATAACCTTGTTAATCTGTTCAATCATATGGACAGGAACGCGTATGGTTCTGGCCTGATCGGAGATGGCACGGGTAATGGCCTGTCTAATCCACCATGTGGCATATGTAGAGAACTTATATCCTTTCCTGTATTCGAACTTGTCGACCGCTTTAATGAGTCCGATGTTGCCTTCCTGTATCAAATCAAAAAAATGCATGCCCCTGTTAGCATATTTTTTAGCAATGGAGACCACGAGGCGAAGATTGGCGTTGATCAGTTCCTTCTTGGCGATGGAAATTTTCCGCTGGCCCTGTTCAATTTGTTTACCCCATCTCAGTATATCCTCTGCTGGCGCCCCAGCTTCCTGTTCAATGCGTCTGATCTTACGCTCATTATTCCTGATATCTTTAACGAGGTTAAGAATCTCATTTTTATCGCTGATTTTGAGCTGGGCCAGTATCTTCTTGATCTCCTCACCCTTCTCTATCTTCCGGGCCAGATGCTTGATCTCCTTAAGATCTTTGTCGTATTCTTTCTCAATATCAGTAAAGAAGACATAAGTGTCCTTAATGCGAGCCACCATGGACTGAATTTTATGAGAAAGTTTTGTTATCTCGTTTTCGTTAATACCAAGTGCCGTTACGGATTCCTTGATATGATTGGCGGAATCTTTTATTTTTTCAATAAACTCCTGCGCTTTGGGAGACTCAGGATCAACCTTTCGCAGTTTGCTTTCCATCTGCATCTTTTTTTTATCTTCGGCGATGATAACGGTCATTTTTTCGTTATATCTTTTTTCCAATTCCTTAACATCTACAGAAGAGAGATAATAGAGCCGATTGATCTTGAGGATATCCGTGAGTTTTATTTTTCCGCTTTTGACCTTGGAATGATTTTTTATGAGATCATTTACCAGAAGAGTGGAATCCAGGACAGCGTTTTCAATCAGTATCTCGCCCTCCTCTATTCTTTTGGCAAGATCCACTTCCTGGTCGCCGGAAAGAAGCGACACTTTACCAATTTCCTTGAGGTAAAGCCGTATGGGATCATCGATATAAGTGGCATCTTCTGATGTACCGGACGCGGAAGCCGTTTTTTTCGACGTTTGACCCTTCTTTTTCTTTGTAATGACCGTACTCTTCCGAGTGGATTCCTCAACGACTTCGATACCCAGCTGATTAAGAAGTATGAAGATATCATCAATCTTTTCAGAATTAAGCAATTTGTCCGGAAGTATATCATTTATCTCATCATAGGTTATTTCGCCATTCGATTTGCCGAGAGTAATGAGTTTTTTTACTTCAGGTACGTTCTCTAACACTAATTCGCCTTTTCCCATATTATGAAAGATTCCTTAATTATTTATAGTCTGGCCGGTGCCTAAAAGCTGTGATAATCTTATATTTAATTAATAGTATACCTTTTTTTATTATCTTCACTATTTAACATTTTTATTATAAATAAATGAGGATAATTTCTCTTTTTCTCTTCTTAATACCTCAATTTCCGCCATGTATTCCGGATTACTCCCCTTCATTTGGATAAGATCGAAATACCCCTTTAATTTATCCTCTATCTGTTTCTTCTTAATGTTTATGTATATCTCCGTATACACATCCATGGGCGAGATTACTTGAAATTCTTTAAAAACGGTTTTGTCAAGCAAAACCTTTTCCTCGCCTTCCTGAAAGATGTCATAAAATCGGCCTATTGAAATGGGCTCCCCCTTCGAATAGAATTCACACAACCTCGTAAAAATCGAACCGGCCACCGGGTCCGCTATGTCATATTCTGAAAAATCTATGACAGCCTGTTCCATCAGCTCGGGATAATTGATCAATAGAATAACCAGATCCCTGTAACCTCTGGCGAGAAAATCGATTTTTTCCCCCTTGCCAGAGGACGCCGTATCGGCAACACGCTCAGGAACGGCACCTTTGAAAAACCTGCTGTAATCCGATCTAAGATCACTCTCATTGATGCTGAGCTGACGGCTGATCAGCCCAAGATAATGCGTCCGCTCGGTTTCATATCTGATTTCCCGCAATATGGGAAAAAGGGACTTCAAGACTTTAATCTTATCCCCCGATTTATTCAAACTGATGATACGATGTATTTTATAATCCACCGGTTTTAAGGCTGAATCCACGATGGCCATAAATTCCCGTACATTCTTCGCGTTGAGGAATTCGAAAGGATCCCCAAAGGGGAGCTGGGCAATCTTGATGTCGACATTTCTCTCTTCAAGAAGATCGATGGATCGCAGAGAGGCCTTAACTCCCGCAGAATCCGAATCAAACAACAGTACTATTTCAGTGCAATAACGCAGCAATAGATCGATCTGATTGACTGTAAGAGCTGTCCCAAGAGGGGCAACTACATTCTTCACGCCGTTCTGATGACACCCTATTACATCAAGATATCCTTCGACAATAATAGCCCTCTTCAATTCGCTGATGGACTCCCGGGCCTGTGGGAATCCGTAAAGGATAGTCCCCTTTTTATAGTATTCCGTTTCTGGGGTATTCAGGTATTTGGGTTCACCATTCCCGATAATACGCCCCCCGAAAGCCACGATATCTTCCCGGGGATTGGTTATGGGGAACATGATCCTGTTGCGGAACCTGTCGTAATATCTTTTCTGGTTATTTTTATCGCTAACACTGATAAGTCCCGCAGACAGGAGATTTTCCGGATTAACTTTTAGGTTCTGAAAATGATTCGTAATGAAGTTCCAGGAATCCGGGGCCAGACCCAGTCCGAATTGCTCTATACTTGCCATATTTACCCCTCTGTCCAGTAAATAATCCAATCCTGTTTTACCGGCAGGAGATTTTAAATACCTGTGATACTGTCTGGCGGCCTCCTGATTAATTTTCTTGTATTGTGCAAAAAAAGTATCCTTTTTCTCAGATGATTCTTCTTCAACTGTAATGCCCAGAAGATTACCCAGATGTCGGACACTGTCCGGAAAGTTCAGTTTTTCAATTTTGGAAATAAACGTAAATACATTACCTCCCGTATGACATCCAAAACAGTAAAATATCTGTTTATCTGTAGATACCGTAAAAGAGGGGGTCTTTTCTTTATGGAAAGGACACAGACCTAAATAATTCTTTCCCCGCTTCGCAAGCGACGGGACATATCGTTTAACAATTTCTTCTATATGGGCTCGATCCCTTACTGTTTCAATTGTTGCTTTTGAAATTGACAAGAATTCCTCATAGGTTTTCCAGTTTTTTTGTAAGCAGGGCTTTCACCATCCCGCCATCAGCCTGCCCTTTGAGTTCTTTCATGATCTGCCCCATTATTTTGCCGAAATCCTTTTTGGAGATTTCTCCCATATCCCTGATTTTCTCTTCAATATAGTGAAATACCTCTTCCTCGGATAGTTGCTTCGGGAGATAACGTTCGATAATTAACAATTCCTCCCTTTCTTTTTCGGCTAAATCCTCCCGAGCAGCTTTGGTATATTCTCCTATAGCTTCTTTTCTCTTTTTAGATGCTCGGAGAATGATCTCCAGGATCGAGTCCTCGGATAACCCCGAAGAACCTTTCGTTTTTTCATACATGATATCAGACTTCAGCATTCTCAAAGTTCTGAGTAGGACATCGTCCTTATCTTTTATCGCTCCTTTAAGGTCATCTTCTATTTTTTCAAAATACCCCATAATTATATCCCTCCTCTTATAAGGGGTTTAACAAAGATAGGACAATATACGCCCGATATAACATTTCAAACTCAGGGAACTAAGATTTACATCCATTGATTGGCTAGTAAAGTATTGAATCTGCAGTTATTTTGGCAGTTAAAGAAAACTCATTCAATATTTCATTATAATACAAAAATATGGTCTCGTCAATATATACCCAGTAAATTATTACAAGAGATTAAATATTTTTACTTAATATTTTATAATCTTATTATGGGAATAATGATAAAGAAAAATTTTTATTTCGTTTTCCTAATTTATCATGCTACAGCAAAATGGCACACTTGAATAACAGATCCAAGACAGAAAAAGGGTATAGGTTCCTTTTTTTAGTGTACTCCATTTAATTGTTTACTTTTTATGCCGACAAGTAAAAATATAGCACTTTTCAAAATATGGTCACTCTACTTTTCGACATGTATTCAATGCAAAAAACAGTAGAAAACAAATGCACTTTGTTCCCATTATTTGTCCCGTTGGAAATCATTTTCATATCATTAAATATTATTAGGAGATCAAAATGAGCAAAAAGATATTATTTGTAATACCACTGATCCTGATCCTTTTACTGGCTCTGGGAAAAAGTAAAATTATCAATAGTCAGATAAAGGATGAGATAAAATCCGCAGAAAATCCCCCATTGAATGCTAATTATAAATTCCCTTCTTTCTATAAGGGTATTTATCTGACCAGTGATTCCGGTAAACAAATTAAAAAACTGACCTATTTTCTTGAAATGGGTAAAAAATCCCATTTGAATGCAGTGGTTATTGATGTACAAAGCTCCAGAATGAAAACATGCGTCATCCCCAAGGAGAATGTGGACCTTTGCCTAAAAAACGGATTCCATCCAATTGCGAGAGTTGTTGTATTTCCGGATGGACTGAGGAAGTATCCCGTTCCTGAAAGTGATCTGGAAAATAAGCTGAAGGTTGCAGAAGAGGCCTGTGCGAATGGTTTCAAAGAAATCCAATTCGATTACATACGTTTTAATGATCATGGAATACTAAAAAAACTTACCCTGAAGGAGAAATACAATTTTATCGAAGGTTTCCTCTCAAGAGCGAGAAAACGCCTGGAGAAGTATAATGTCAGAATTGCTGCTGATGTCTTCGGGAGGATCCCTCTAAACAAACAGGATTCCATCGGACAGCGTATGGAGGGTTTGGACCGGGTAGTGGATGTAATATGCCCCATGGCCTACCCCTCTCACTATACCTGGAGCAGAAAGATGATGGCAGATCCCTATTATACAGTTTATCTGACTTCAAAAAAAGCCAGAGAAAGAACGAAAAAGGCTGATATAGTTACTTATATTCAGGCATTCCAGATGAAAGTTAAGATATCCGGAATGCCTTACGAAAAATACATTTCTGCACAGATCAAAGCGGTTCACGATGCGAAGATCAGAGGTTTTATCATGTGGAATGCCAGACAGGATTACAAAGTCCCCTTCATCGTTCTTTCGAACTATTACAGAGGATCAGATAAAAAAGTCACATCGAACTAAATTTTACTTACAGGTATATAAAAATCCCGGTTCGGCCGGGATTTTTTATGGTTAAGAAAGATTCTACCTAATCATTTAGTATTTGTATTGTATAGGGTTCGGCGCTGTTGTCTTTCAGCGATTGGACAATCAGAAAGCCTTTTTTGTCCACTGCTTCTCGGAATGATTTACTCTTATCCCCTTTGATAACAATATTCTTTAAAATAAATCCGTTCGAATCCGTTATCGATACCTTGAGCTCCGCGTCTTTGATACCCTTAATGACAAATCGTTTGCGAACACTTCTTGGATATATAAGCAGAAAATAATCGGTATCCCCGGGGTGTGTGATATAAGCCACTATCGTTTTTACTCCGCTCATTTTATTGGCTCGATCCGGTTGATCGTTGGGTTCCTTCTCATAATTATCCCTGCAGGGGAAATGTTCAATTTTGAGATTGTAGAAATTCTTCTCATGGAAATCCCCCGGTTTTGATGCGATCTCTAAAAAAACGGATCCCTTGAAAAAGGCATTGGGGATGATCACAGGATATCTGCCAGCCTTATTGGCAGGAATCTCATACATCAAAGTATGTCGTTCATCATATATGCGCAATGATGCCGGGATCATTTCCGGCCCCTCCAGTACAATGCGGTAATAATTATTAGATAGCCCCCGTTTGAAGAGAAAAAAGTCTCTGTCTCCTGCGGGAAAGATGCGTCCCCTTATCTGATCCTTTTCAAGCAGGTTGGCTTTTTCAGGAACGTCATTGGGTTCCATTTCCACGGTATCATCATATTCCCTGACATTGGCTCTCAAAGTATAAGGCATCATACAGGAGGACTGGAAGTTTTTTGCAGAAACGACAAGATAATACCTTCCAGGCAGCCGGATCCCTATACCCCTCATCTGTTCACCCTCTCCAGTATCCCCTGAATCGGATTTCGCAATTTCCTGTCCCTCGGAATCCAAGAGCTGCAACTCGGCGTTTATACCGGCGACAGCGGATAGATCGATATCCAGCAAAAACGGTCTGGTCTTTTCTGGGTTCAGATTGATTTCATACCAGTCCTCTTCCTTGAGCGGGTATAAGCCTGAGTTGTTTAGATGATTATATGATGGGGAATAGTATCCGATCATTTCACGTCCGAGATCCATTGTGTTCGCTGCCATTCTGTTATCATTCGGCTCCTGCTCGTCGCTGACAGTTAAATTCCTTGTAGTGATTTTCAGATGATAGTAATATTCAAGACTGGATGTCGGAGCGTCTTTATCCCCGTGGAGAACGGTTATATAATAGGTACCCGGCCGAATGAAAGCATTGCAGAGAATCTCCGGTGATGATTTTCTGTTGTCGTCTACCTTTTTTAGCAGCAGCGGTTTGTCATCATACCTCCATATCATAAGCGCGTGATTGATTCCCTTTACGGCTGACAATTCCACTTGCATTATCGATGAATCCTTAATTTCCACGCGAAAATAATCTCTATCGGAAACTGAGTTGAATAGCCCTTTAACGCTGCTGTTCACAGGGATTTCTGTTGCAGATGCGAAGGTATCGTTGGGTTCTTTCTCAACTGGTATGGGTTTTGCGCACCGGGGGAGTAGTAATATCGGAAAAATCAGGACAAGGTTTGCGAACCGTTGGAGGGTGGTCTGTAAAATTCTCATGTATGTGATTATCGCCATGATCATAAGATCAGGTCAAACAGAAAATTGTTTTATTATTAATTAACTGAAGCAAAGATCTAATCGCTACTCCGAAAATTCTGATTGAAATAATCACTGGGCAGGAATAGGAATAGACACTAATACTATTATAAGGAGATTAGACATGTCAAGGAAATTGAAGATCATAGGAATTGCTTTAGCCGTGCTGGTCATAATCGGGCTCTATCTCTATTTCCGTTATTATTTTACTTATGAACAGAAAAACATCGTTCAGCGGAAAATTGAAACGATAACGGGACAAAATCTTACGATTACCGTGTTTGGATTTGATGGAAAGATCATTAAGAGATGGTATAAGGTAAAGAAGATCACTGCTCCCAAGGATGGAAGGGATTACACCTTTTTCTACACTGATGATAACAAATATGTACAAATCCCAAACTCCGTATGGTATGTTGCCGAAGAGGAATGATTTGCTGAAGAAGGGAGTCCAATTCTTAACAGGAATTGGACCTCATCGCGCCGCTGTATTGTCAGCCGAAGCAGGAATTGACACAATAGAGGATTTGCTTTATTATATTCCCCGGCGATACGTTGACAGGTCCTCATTTAAGAAAATCGGGGAATGCCTCCCGGGGGAAACTGTCACCGTCGCCGGAACGGTAACGGGAATACATCTGACGGGGAAGAACAGAAGGTTTCTTCAAATCACCCTATCAGACGATACAGCATCCCTGCGGGGAGTTTTCTTCGGAGGGCAGCGATATTTTCAGTCAGTATTTCATGACGGTGATTATATCCTTTTCTCCGGTAAAGTTGAGGAATACCGCGGAAAACAGATCGTTCATCCGGATTATGATTTCCTGGAGCTTGACTCTCAGATCCAGTCCATACATACCGGACGAATAGTACCGCTCTATCCTTCCACAGCAAAGCTTAAATCTTCAGGGTTCGATTCCCGGGGCTTCCGCCGCATCATAAGGACTGTTATCGATGATTATGTCGATCAGATTCAGGATAGTCTGGACCCTTCAGTTTTAAAGAAATACGGGCTTCCCCCACTGAAAGAGTCTCTCATTTCACTTCATTTCCCGGAAACCTTTGAAGACGCCGAAACAGCCAGACGCAGACTGGCCTTTAATGAGATGTTTTTTTTACAGCTGTACCTGTCTCTTTCTCGCCGGTACATACGGGACAATCATCCGAGAAGGGCCAGACCATTAAATATTTCCGTCGTCGATGAATTCATCGACTCCCTCCCTTTTATTTTAACGGGTGACCAAAAAGACGTTATACAGGAAATCCTCAAGGACCTTTCCTCCCCCTTCCCTATGAATCGCATGCTGCAGGGAGATGTGGGATCGGGGAAAACCGTCGTAGCCATGGCTGTTTCCCTTGCCGCTACCGCCCGGGGCGAACAAACAGCCGTGATGGCGCCCACTGAGATATTGACGCAACAACACTTCAACAGCTTTAGCAAGTCCATGCCGGATGGTATTCGTATTAAGCTGATAACCGGAAGCATGCCGAAAAAGGACCGGGAAGAAGTGTTAGCATCTATTGCCAGGGGGGAAGCTGATATCATCATAGGAACCCACGCTCTTATTCAGGATAAAGTAGAGTTTATGAATCTCGGTCTGGTGATCATTGATGAACAGCATCGCTTTGGTGTACAGCAGCGGTCAAGGCTAAGAGAAAAGGGCAATGCTCCCGATCTGCTCATCATGACGGCTACCCCCATTCCACGTTCCCTGTCGCTGACTCTCTATGGTGACCTTGACATATCTCTGATTCGTGAAAAACCTTCGAACCGAATCCCCATTAAAACCATCTCTTTTCCCGAATCACGTCTTTCCGGAGTTCATAACTCCATTAGAAAATATGTCCTGGAGGGCCGTCAGGTCTATATCGTGCTCCCCCTTATTGAGGAATCGGAAAAAATCGACCTGCGTTCTGCCCAACAGACATTCAAGGTTCTCAATGAGGATGTTTTCCCCGAACTCTCAGTTGATCTACTTCATGGGAAAATGAAGACTCAGGAAAAAGAGCTGATCATGAAGAGATTCGTCATGAAAGAAACGGACATATTGGTGACAACAACGGTCATCGAAGTAGGCGTGGATGTTCCGAATGCCACGATTATCGTCCTTATGCATGCAGAACGTTTTGGTTTGTCACAGCTTCATCAAATACGGGGTCGAGTCGGCAGAGGTGAAAAGCAGTCCTTCTGCATACTCATATACCCTGACGATTGTGACAGGGAAAACCTCAAGCGTCTGGATGTTCTTCTCACCACGGACGATGGCTTTCGAATTTCTGAAGAAGACCTCAAACTCAGGGGATCGGGAGAGTTTATCGGAACGAGACAGCACGGTTACTCATCCGGTTTCGAATTTACTGATCTGGTGCGGGACCTCGAAATCATAAACATCACCCGGGAGGAAGCCAAGAGATACGTTGACGGCATTGAAGACATTGAGGGAAAGCTGGAAGAGGTTACAGACACGGGTAAATTCGGATATCTCCTGAAGGGGATACGGCAGAAACGCATTCTGGGACTGCTAGCCTGACTAACTGACTAACCCTTTCCACAGCAGTTTTTGTATTTCTTTTCACTCCCGCAGGGACAGGGATCGTTTCTCTTAACCTTCTTGCCCATCTGGTTTTCGATGGACGATATAATGCTTTTATTCTTGAGCAGGTCATTCTTCTTTTGTTTGATGAGCTCTTTAAGGGACACCCTCGTATCCCACAATACCTTGGTGTAGCTTTTCAGTCGTTTCAGTAATGAATCGGCATCTTCGAAATCACGGTCGCTCCAGTTCTTCTTCATGCTGTTCAAAAGCGTTTTGAGGAGCTCCAGATTAACCGAATAGATCTTATATATCTTTTCTATCTTCTCGTCGTCCAGATAGTGATCAATATTCCCGTGATTGATATATTTAAGGAATTCCTCTCCTGCCTCTACCTGACGCTGAACGAAGCCGAGAAAGTTATCCCGGTTCAAAACCTCGAATACAGGTTTGATATGCTCATCATCCGAGAAGCTTTTCATCGCATAGAGATGGGACCAGAGATTCTCAATCTCACCGATGACGGCTTTATCAACGGATTTAAGCTTATCCCTGGGAAAGATCTCGAGGAGGATGTTATCTACCGTAAAATCCTCATAGGATGACTGCGCTCCCAGAATGGCGGATTTGATAAAATCGATTGACTTATCACAGCCTGCCCTGGTAAGTAAGGCATGGAATTTTTCATCCCCAATATATTTTCTACTTTCAGCATAATATCCCTTTGTTCCCCTGGAAAGCTTAGTCGCAAACCGGTTTATCGACAAACATGACGATATTTAGGGCATCACTATTTGAAGATGGTTCTTTCGATGAAACGCTTGTAGACGATTATTCTCGACGTCCCGAACCAGTTCTTCCATTTCGATTTATAATATTCGTTTTTATCAAATTTCGGATTGTTGCTCAACCCGGCTCTTTCAACGATCTCATTCAATTTGGCATTGTTTTTATCGACTTCCGAATAATAGATTTTCGAGATTTTACGGCGGATATCCTCAAATTCTTGAATGTTGTCAAAAGGCAGCGGGTGCAGATTGATGTTATTTTCAAACCACTCCAGAATGGCCGCTTTGATAAACTCATGCGGGACATAACGGGATACGCGATTCCCTGCCAGATATTTGAAGCAGGAACCCGTCTTTGTGTCGAGAAAAACATTCACCAGTATTTTATAAAAAGAAAAGGGACCTAGATGATATATGAGAAGATTGAGGTCTCGGTCATGTAAGGAAAAGAACTCTGAAAAATCATTCTTATGGGAAAATATGTTTGTAAAAATAAAATTTCTATAAGCTTCCTTGATATTCCTCGCATTATCCCGAAGATAACTCAGCATATGCCTTTTTATCTCACCTTCGAGCATATTTTCATCACACGGTTTGTTTATAAAATAAAAGGAATTGTTTAAATCCTCCTCCTCTTTTTGCAGTTTATTTTCGGCTAGACTCATAACATAAGGTTCTTTGGTATTCCAGGTTCGGGTACCCCGGATGACGAAACCCGTTTTTCTAGAAGATAAGGATTTTGCCTCCGAAACAGGGATAAACGAAGGTTCACCTTCGTTTATCGGTTGATCTTCAGTTACGGCATATTCGTCATCCCGGGATTCAGAATTGACTGCATCGATGGGGATATGGGCCTCTTCACCTTCTTCAGTGCCGGAGATCTCATCCAGTACTACTGCATTGTCCCCATCCTGCGTATAAACGGAGAGGTTAAAGAGGGCATCATACCTGTAGGGAAATTCTTCATGATAAATGATCTTTGTAAGGATATCCCTCTCAAGTACATCATAATCGGCTTTGGGGATGGCAAGGATATCTGCCAGATATTGAAGAAATTTATCCGTGGCTTTACTGAAGCTGATGGCATTTTCGATATAACTGCTGATGCTCTGAAAAAACGCTTTTCCTTCAGAAATCAGGTTGATGACAGCAGCGCTCTTATCAAGCTCATTCCATTCATGCCGGATCCTGCTGTTAAATTCCCTCAAACGAAGGAATATCTCCTTGATAATGAGGAAATCGACCCTGTTCTCTTCCTCAAACCCCTGAAAGAACAGGCCGTAATCCTTCTTGGCCTTTTTAAGCAGAGTATCGTGATTTAATGTAATATTGAATTCGTCAAAAAGTTTTTCGATATTCTCGATAATTCGGACGAAGGTATACTTGTATTTCTTGATTAACTCACCAACGCTTTCCGAAACATCAAACTCGGAAAGCGTTCTACGGAAAGAGGTCGTTAGTGTATAATGAAGCTTGATTGCGGGCACGACACCTTTGGCAAAGGCAATCACATCATTATCAATTTCGGTCTCAAGTATCTTACTCTGAAAAGACTGCCCGGATTCCTCCTCTGACGGCGTGTCTATATTGGCATCATATTTACGGGCTTTCTCCTGGCTTTTCCTCAGCGCCTCTTCGCGAGTGCTCTGAAAATCAGCTTCACTGTCGATATCAGAAAGAATCCTGTTCAGATCATTATCCATGCTCAACCTGACCGGATATCATTTATGCCGTGTGCACGGCCTCTTCATCATTTTTCACCTTTTGGGATTCCTCTTTATTGTCCCCTCCGTTGTTGCTGTTCTGCAGGGAGGGAAGGCTTTCCCCCTTCATTATCAATTCGATCTCATGAGAAGCCAGCGTTTCCCTTTCAATTAGGTTTTTTGCGAGAGCTTCGAATTTTTCGCTGTTATCCATGATGATCTGTTTCGCCCTGGTTGCACAGTCAGTGATTATCTTTTTCACTTCCTTGTCGATCAACTCGGCTGTCGATTCGCTGTAATCCCTGTGCTGTGCGATTTCCCTGCCAAGAAAGATCTGTTCGTTTTTTTTGCCGAAGGTCAGAGGTCCAAGGGTTTCGCTCATCCCCCATTCGCAGATCATTTTCCTGGCTATGTCCGTGGCCCTTTCCAGGTCGTTGCTGGACCCGGTCGTCACTTCATTAAACTTGATCGATTCGGCCACATGACCGCCAAAGAGTATTGTGATTTGATTGATCCAGTAGTTTCTCGAATGCAGATGTTTCTCCTCCTTAGGGAGTTGCATTGTCAGACCCAGGGCGCGGCCACGCGGTATCAGAGTTACTTTATGTACGGGATCATTACCTGTGAGAAGGCCAAGAATCGTATGTCCGGCTTCATGATAGGCTATAATGGCCTTTTCCTCCGAAGAGATGATCATGGATCTTCGCTCCGGCCCCATCAGGACTTTGTCCTTGGCATCCTCCATCTCCTGCATCGTTACACGTTTTTTGTTCCGCCGCGCAGCAAGCAGAGCGCCTTCATTTACCAGATTGGCAAGATCGGCTCCTGTAAATCCGGGAGTGCCTCGAGCTATTACTTTCAGGTCCACTTCTCTGGACAGGGGTATCTTCTTCGAATGCACGGCAAGTATCTTTTCACGTCCCTTGATATCCGGCGTGTCGACAATGACCTGTCGATCAAAACGACCGGGACGCAGGAGAGCGGGATCAAGCACATCGGGACGGTTGGTGGCAGCCACGATGATCACACCTTCATTGGTCTCAAAACCGTCCATTTCCACCAGCAGCTGATTGAGAGTCTGCTCGCGCTCGTCATGGCCTCCCCCCAGGCCGGCTCCCCTGAGACGGCCAACAGCGTCTATTTCATCAATAAAAATTATACAGGGGGCGCTTCTCTTCCCCTGGTCGAAAAGATCACGCACCCGCGAGGCTCCTACTCCCACGAACATCTCCACAAAATCCGATCCGCTTATGGAAAAGAATGGAACACCGGCTTCCCCCGCAATGGCCCTTGCCAGGAGCGTTTTCCCTGTCCCGGGAGGGCCCATAAGCAACACGCCTGTCGGGATCTTGGCTCCAATGTTGATGAACTTCTTGGGATCCTTTAAAAAATCTATGATCTCTTTCAGCTCTTCTTTCGCCTCATCCACTCCAGCCACATCATTAAAGGTCACCTTGTTCTTTGTTTCGGGATTGAGGCGGGCACGGCTCTTTCCGAAGGACATGGCCTTGTTACCTGTGGTCTGTATCTGACGTATCATGAGGAACCAGATCAAACCAAAGAAAATCAACCAGGGGAGAAACTGAAGCACTCCCTTGAGAAACATGTTGTCATCATTTTCCTCACCCTTTACCTCGACACGATTACTCATGAGTGTTTTGATGAGTTCCGGATCATCGTAAGGAATGACAGTCTCGTATTGAAAGGGTTTTTCCCCCTTGAGGTATATCCCTGATATTTTCTTATTGCTCTGAATGACCGATGTTTTTATCTTTTTATCACTGACCAGCCTGATGAAGTCGCTGTACTGCAGCACATCCATCTTTGGTTTGGCCATATCGTGCATGCGATATATGGCAACTACAAGTACTATGATTAATAGCAGTAATGCTATCTGTTTTCCGGCTTTACCCATTCATTTTCTCCTAGAAATATCGAACAATCCCATCCCCTAAACCAGACCCCAAAATGTCAGAGAAACCGACAGCGAAGTCCGTAAAAGGTATATTCAAATGTCAGGACATGCATATAGCAAGTATTTTTTTATCGTCCGATTTTACCTTGAATCCCTCACAAACACGACTCTCCCCCGCACCGGTAAAAGCTGACAGAACGGCGGCAATCTGGTCATTTACAATAATTAGAGGGATGCGGTTTTTTGAAACAGTGTCAAGTTTCTTTTCAATGAAATATTTTTTCAGTTTTTTACGACCCTCACCGAACGCTATCCTGTCGCCTCTTCTGCGATTCCTTACCATAATATAACCAATATTATCATCAACAACGATAAAAACGAAATTTTTGCTCCCATAATGACTCTTAAATTCGTTATAGTCGATCCATTGAAATTGAAGCTTCAAATTCAGTTCATGAATGTAGAGGGATTCCTGCAATTCAGATATATTCAGGCGGTATGTCCACTCTTCATTCCCATCATCAAGAATAGTCCCCTCCTCCTGATTTGGTTTTTTTTTCTCCCAAAGAAAGAACCATTGCCCGTCAACACGGGCATCACTAATCCGCACATCACCGTTTTCATAAAGAAGCCGCTGATCACGCCTGTTTCTGGCAGACAAATTCCTGACGATCTCCTTGAGCGCTGAATGGCGAGTGAAGATGTTATGTGCTTGGAAGAGTCTTGAGAGGATGTAAGTAAGGGCTCTTGGATCTTTCGTAAGGATGCAAGTCGGGAGCAGGAAAAGACCCTCTCCGAGAGACCGTATTTGGCTTCCGTATTTTTCATCGAGGAGGTTATCCAGCAGAATTACGGTGTCCCTGGATATATCTGTGAGATGGTCGATGGCATCCCCGGCATTGGGAAATCTTTTTATAATAACAGGAAAAAGATCATGGCGAATATAATTCCGAAGATACCTGATATCGGAGTTGGATCCGTCTTCTCTCCAGGGTATTTGTTTCTGCCTCAGAAAAGCATAGATCTCTTCCGAACTGAGAAAAAGCAGGGGGCGTATTAGCAATTCCCGGAGGAGAGGAATCCCTCCCAGCCCCTGCAGCCCTGTACCTTGAAAGATCCTCATGAGTATCGTTTCCCTCTGATCATCCCGGGAATGACCGGTGGCTATGCGGTTATAGCCTTCCCGCCTGGCCACCTTCCCCAATAATTCATAGCGCAATTCCCTGGCAAATTCCTCGAAGGATCTGCCCCGAGGCATATCCTTGGGGAAATCGAAACATTCCATAAAAAAGGGCATTTTATGCCTTGCTGCCAGAGTCCTGACAAATGCCGCATCGTCATCGGAATCACCGCCTCTCATCATGTGATTCATATGGAAAATACCGAGCTCCAGATCAAAGGACTCCCTTGCATAATGCATAAGATGCAGGAGAGCCATGGAATCCTTGCCCGCCGAAAGGGATAGAAGAATACGGTCATGAGGCACAAACAGGTGGTTTTCAGCGGCAAATGTCTGGAAGGATTTATAAATATCTGACATTACTTACGAGGCTTTTTCCCCCGTTTCCTGATACGTTCCTCCATCCGCATGTTTCCTTCTTCGAAACGGCGATTCTGCTCAGCAGACTTTGGACTAAGCGCAGGGATGGCAACGGGATTCATTTTGTCATCAACGGCCACGAGTACGAGATAAGCCGAAGTCACATGCTCGGTGTTGGTGGAATTATTCCTCTCCACTTCGACCCGTACTCCGATCTCCATGGAGGTGTTTTTTACGTAATTGATACTGGATTTTATAATCAGCTTGTCGTTGACGCGGATGTGCTGTTTGAAGGACATGGGGTCTATATGGGCCGTAACGACGTTCCTTTTACTGTAGGACGATGCCAGAAGCTCCGCAGTCAGGTCAGCAATTTTAGCCACATCCCCTGCGGATATGAGTCCATATTCATTGGCGTCCGTATAGGTCATGATTTTTTTCATCACGATTTCAGTATTCATTTCATCACTTTTCTTTTTGGCCGCCATTATACACCCCCGACAAGGTATTACGGAACATTCACAAAGATTTGTCTATCATCTCTATATTTTGTAATTTAAAATATGCAAATGTCAAATAAATTATTTCCTATCACCAAAAAACATGGGATGCTTCCTGTCATCGGCCCCCTCATTCTCCTGATCTCCCTTCTGGGTTGTCAGGGCAATCTCCTCTATTTCCCGGATAAGAAGATAAGAGCGACTCCGGATGCCATCGGTACTCCTTACGAGAATGTCTTCTTCCATACAAAAGATTCCCTTCGACTCAACGGCTGGTGGGTACCCGGAAAAGGGAAAAAACCGGTAATTCTTTTCTGTCATGGTAACGGTGGCAATATATCCTATCGTCTCGGCACAATAAAGCTTTATAACCGAATGGGTCTATCGATTTTTCTTTTCGATTACCGGGGATATGGACTGAGTCAGGGTAGTCCCGATGAGGCTGGTACTTACAAAGATGCTGAAGCCGCCTGGCGCTATCTTATCGACAACAAAAAGGTATCACAAAAGGAGATAATCATACATGGGAGATCCCTCGGGGGATCCATCGCCTCCTGGCTGGCCATGAAGCATCAGCCGGCCCTGTTGATCGTTGAATCCTCCTTCGCAACCCTTGGAGAAGTCGCCCGGGAGCATTACGGCAGTTTCCTCCCATCTCTGATCCTCAGTTACCGCTACACGACAGTAGATTATGTAAAACAAGTGCGATGCCCCGTACTGGTGATACACAGCACTGATGATGAGATCATACCTTATTCACACGGATTACGTATCTTCCGCTATATCCCAGGTCATAAGAGCTTCCTTACCCTGTCGGGGTCCCATAATAATGGAAAGGACGACTCTCAGGATCTATATCAAAGAGGCATAAGCGAGTTCATCAATAATTATTATGATAGAAAGCAATAATGCTATAATATTTTAATAAATTCTATAATTCCTAATTTTTTTCTTGAAAAATGGTGATATTGGTTTATCATTTATACAGTTTAAGTATATAAATAAAAACAGGAAAGAGTTTCTTCGGAAAAACCTGTTTTCCTGATTACAAACTATTTTATTGAAAAGCAATGCCATCGAGGAGATTTTTATGATCTTTAAAGTACCCGACATGTCCTGCAATCACTGTAAAATGCGGATTCAGAAGGCGCTCCAAGGTCTGCAGGGAATAGATAATATGAAGATTAACCTTTCGGATAAAACAGTTACCGTCACCGGCACTGCTTCTGATGGGGAGATCAAAAAAGCTCTTCAAGAGGCCGGCTATCCGGTTCAAGAATAATACCAGGAGGAAGCGATGAAAAAGTATCAATGCTCTGTTTGCGGTTACATTTATGATCCTGCTGAAGGCGATCCTGATAACGGAATCAAGGCAGGAACACCCTTTGA
>CALCJG010000490.1 GCA_937967705.1 uncultured Spirochaetia bacterium | reverse complement strand
ACCACCGAGATCTACACTCTTTCCCTACACGACGCTCTTCCGATCTTAAAGACGGCGAAGGTATTGTCGTCCCCTGGTCCCGGCTCGACTCCTGGCTCTCCAGGGACGAGAGAAACCAGAAGTTGAAAAAGTGCATCGTGGGGATGCCTCGATGAGAAGGGAGGAGCGGGCAGAAATCAAAACCAAATGGGCGACGCTAAAGATGCGCTTTTATCAGATCGTCGTCATTCTCCTGATAGTTGGGTTCTTTTTCTGCGGGTTTTCAATCAAGACGAAATGGCTGGAGTGTAATAAACAGCCTGCAATAAAGAAGGGGGTTCAGAAATGAAACGATATTTCAAGGGAGCGGCTTATAAAATACGGGAGATATGCCTCTCCCGCAAATACCACGGCCTCGCCCTGGCGTCATGGTTCTTTTTCGACGGGAAGATGGGTGCTGACATCTACATGTATGTCCTCATCTTCTTCATGGGTGCGAACGTGGCGGAGAAGGCCGTCGACCGCATGATGCCGATCAAACGGAAACCGGCGGCCGGGGAGGGGGTTGTTGAGTAAAACCCTTTATGGCTTTCTGGCAGGGATCCTGGCCGGGTTCCTATCCGGGGCGCTCCTCATGGGGGACCGGGAGAAGCCGACCATAACCATGAAGCCGATTAAAGCAAATGTAATCCCGCGAGATTACAAAAACATCAAGTCAAAGGACATCGAGGATCTGCAATGTTATGATGAAGGCGACGCTTCTCTCGATATCTCACCTCTCTCAGGGGATGACTATCTCCTGACGGCCGGTCTCTGCGGGAGGAAGTGGTCCCGCGAGGCCAATATCTCCAGACCGGTGAAACGGAATGCTGTTTTCCTGGGGCTTTCCTACTCTATACCCTCTGGGCCAGGCGCCCAGGCTCTTTACTTCAGGAGGGTCGGATGTCTTTATGTTGGGGGAGGGGTGACCGTTTACCAGTCAGCCGCCTCCCTGCAGGCGGGGGGGATGGTGCAGTTCTGATATTATTCATTTAATAATTCATGGCCTATCGTTTTGCCCTCCACGGAGGGCGTTTTTTTTCTTGACAATTACGCTACATAGAGCCATGTGATTATTTCGTCAACGGTGCGGTCGATAAGCGTTCGAAAATCGTCCTGTTTGGCGTGCGTAGTACCAATGGTGGATGTAGTTCAATGGCAGAGCCCTGGATTGTGGTTCCAGTCGTTGCGGGTTCGAATCCCGTCATCCACCCGTATAGAGGTCCATGTCGGTTTAAACGGCATGGACTTTTTTTTTCAGCTAAGTTATTCATTTTGACGAATGCCCCCGTTGCTCCGACACAAACACAATCTGAGCCAAAACAAGGCGGCGGAAAAACTCGGCATGAAGAATGTCTACAGCTATCAGAGACTCGAAAAGCGGGGAAATCCCAATCTCAAGACCCTGATGAGGATCAGTGAGGTCTTTTCGGAATTCAGGCCTGAGAAGCCTTTTTAACTGAGGGGTCACTTCAGCAATTGGTGTCGTCGCGTAACCGGTCAAGATATTCTGTTGGCTATTTACGGGTTCATCTCCTTGAAAAAAAGCATTTAGTACCTGTGGGGAGTTTATAAAAGTAGTATTAAAAAGTGCGGATAGCCCGAACACGAAAGAAACCATTTTTATAACCATCATTTTGGTGTCCTAAATAGTCGAAACCATGGGTCCACACCTGGAAGGCATTGACCTCGGATGAACTCCAGTAGAATTCACCCCCAACAAAGGGTATGTTCCCAAAATTGCCAATTCCTTTTCTGGCTAAATTTTTATAGATTTCGTGCAATTCATCTTTTGATGGCAGATACCAATCGCTTTTCCCGCCGCCGCGATAGGATGCTGCAAGCCTGGCTGCATTAAATCTCCTTTCAGATAGAAATACTTTGGGTTGCGTCTCCTCCGGACAATTTCTGAGGATGGCCTCAGTATTTGCTTTGCCGGTGCCGATAGTTGTGTTAAGTGCTCCACCAACCTTTTTCCCATAACACCCCCACTTAGTTCTTCCCTGGTCCTCCGGTGCGGCCTCTAAGTACCGCCATCCGCTATCATAGTTTCCTTTGTCATAAAAGACCCAGCCCCCTGCCGGACCCCGGTCTCCAATCTTGTACTGCTTCGATATTTTAACCTCGTGATCCTGATCCATGCCGGACTGATAGCGATATACATCCATGCCCCTTGCAATATGCCCCCAGAGAGCCTTGTTCTTTCCCTCCGCCCGGCATTTGGCCACAGTCTGCATGGGAAAGGTGGCGCGTAGGCGGACGACCTTTCCCTCGACACGGACATAGAGGAGATCGCCCATTTTAATGTCTTTAGCTGCCGAGGAGGAGCCGACGACGATCTCCCGGGTCTTTTTGTTCACCTGTTTGACTGTACCGACTTTTTTACCCTCGGATTGGGAATAGAGGAGGCCTGAGAGAACAAGCATGAGGACGGTGATGAAGAGCAGTGTATTACGCATGGATTTTCCTCCCGGGGTTTAGTTATTAAAAAGTGGTAC
>CALCJG010000489.1 GCA_937967705.1 uncultured Spirochaetia bacterium | reverse complement strand
CTGGCAGTTTCTTCTTGCGGCGGGGATCGAAAATCCCCTCGGCAAGTAGCTCTTTCTTGATCTGGTCGATGCGCTTCTGAAGTTCCCCTATGCCTTCCAGTTTTACCTGGGTCACGATGAAGTTATAGTTCCCCCGTTTTTCGAAGACGTTTATTCCACCGAAGGCGAGTATGCTCTGACCCTCCTCCAGCCGGAATGCCAGACTGCGGTTGGCATACTTGAAGAATACGGCGCTCATCACCGCCCCCTCGTCCTTGAGGGTAAAGTAGATATGGCCGGAGGAGTGGTAGGTCACATTGGAGAGTTCGCCCTTTATCCACACGCTGGTAAGGTTAGGAGAGCTTTCCAGGGTGGATTTGATGATGCGGGATATCTCCGAAATGGTATAAACCTTGCCGTCCATGATCCGGAGTGTCGATCCCCGGGGAAATAATTTCAAGTAATAATTGTCATAACGAGACCCCAGGAAGAACTGCATCTGTGTGGAAAAACCGTTATTGCTTGACACGATAACAGTCTCGTGAGCAACGATGGTTCTATGAAAATGGAATAGTATAAAAAGGTGGGGTATGGCACTAATCAGTTTGCAGGATATCAGGCTTTCCTACGGTGTGATCCATATATTTGACGGCATTGATATTCAGATACATGAGGGTGAGAAGATCGCCCTCCTGGGACGCAACGGTACGGGGAAATCGACTCTCATGAAGGTGATAAACGGCGATCTGGAAGCGGACTCAGGGGCTCTCATCAGGGAAAAGGGCTTGCGCACCGCCTTTCTGCCTCAGGAGCTTCCCCAGGGACTTTTAGGGACTGTTTACGAAATTTTTACTGGTGGGCTTGGGGGGAGCCATGGGCATTACAGTCAGATGGGCGGCATCGATGAGCAGAGTATGCTGCACAGGATCGATCACACACTCTCCCTCACCGGCCTCGATCCGAAGCCGAACTATGAAACCCTTTCTGCGGGCATGAAACGCAGGGTCCTCCTGGGACGGGCCCTGGTTTGTGATCCGGATATTCTCCTTCTCGACGAGCCCACGAATCATCTGGACATGAACAGCATCGACTGGCTGGAGGATTTCCTTACACGATACCGGAAGACCGTCTTTTTCGTCACCCATGACCGTATGTTCCTGCAAAAAATTGCAAACCGGATTATCGAGCTCGACAGAGGGCGTCTCTTCGACTGGAAATGCGACTATTCTACCTTTCTTCAGCGAAAAGAGGCCTGGCTTGAGGCGGAGGAGGCCAGAAATATCCTCTTTGATAAGAAGCTTGCAGAAGAGGAGGCTTGGATACGCCAGGGTATCAAGGCGAGACGGACGCGTAATGAAGGCCGGGTTCGTGCTCTTTTGAAATTGCGGAAGGAGCGTTCCGAACGCCGGGATATCACGGGAGGGGTCCGAATGGAAATCCATGATGCCAGTCCGTCAGGGCGCATGGTTATCGAAGCGGAGAGCATCGCTTTCAGCTATGGAGAAAAGAGAATCTTTTCCGGATTCAGCACGCGAATCCTGCGGGGGGACCGCATTGGGATTATGGGACCCAATGGCTGCGGCAAGAGTACTCTCATCAAGGTTCTGCTCGGGGAGCTTCCGACCAGGGGGGGAAATGTGAGACATGGCACCGGGCTGCAGGCAATCTATTTCGATCAACTGAGGGATGTCCTGGACGGGGATAAAACCGTCCGTGAAAATATCGCTGACGGCAATGATTATATCGAAATCAACGGAAAGAACAGGCATGTGATTGGGTATCTGCGGGATTTTCTCTTCACACCGGAGCGTGCCGATGTGAGAGTTAAGGTTCTTTCCGGCGGAGAAAAGAATCGTCTTTTGCTGGCTCGTCTTTTTGCAAGGAAGTCCAATCTCATCGTCATGGATGAGCCTACAAATGATCTGGATGTGGAAACCATAGAACTACTCGAAGAAAAACTCTTCGGTTATGAGGGTACACTGATCATTGTCAGCCATGATCGTTCCTTCCTGAATAACATCGTTACAGCGACCTATGTCTTTGAAGAAAATGGGATAGGAGAATATGCGGGGGGATATGACGACTGGCTGATGCAGCGGAAAATGAAGGTTTCTGAGACCATAATAAAACCCAAGACTGTCAGGGAAAGGAAACCCCGGGAAAAAACCAAACTCTCCTTCAGGGAGCAGAAAGAGCTGCAGGCACTGCCGGGAATCATCGAGGAGAAGGAACAGAGGAAGAAGGAGATCATAGAACTTCTCGGTGACCCCGGATTTTACCAGAAAAGCGGGGATAAGGTGAACGAGGTGAAGGCTGAACTTGAAGCACTGGAAGAAGAGATGGAAGGGTTTTATGCCCGATGGGAAGAGCTGGATGCCTTTGACAGGGAGGATCGATAAAGCTTGTGACAAAGGCTTTTTTATTGCAATTAGATCCCATTCCCTGATATAAAAGAAATGCTGTTCCAGTGATGATGTGATATACTCAGGGGAAAAGAGAGAAGCGTTTTGGTATAAGCTCGCGTTTAAATAAACGGAGGGAGTCATGGAGAAAGCGGAAGTGGTAATCATAGGCCAGGGACCGGCAGGTCTTTCGGCAGCCATCTACACGGCACGGGCGGGACTGAAAACGCTTGTTCTGGGGTGCGATCCCAAGGTGGCGGGGGATTATGACATCGACAATTACTTCGGTTTCCCAGAAACCATCACCGGGAAGGAACTGATAGACCGGGGAGTGGCACAGGCTTCGCGGTTCGGGGCGGAGATCCGTTGTGAGCGGGCTTTGAGCATACATTACAATGATGATGAAACCTTTATGCTTAAAACGGAGAAAGGCGATGTGAATGCCTGCGCCCTCATCCTTGCTACGGGAGTCAGCCGTAAGAAGCCGGCCATTGAGAATATCGGCGATTTCGAGGGTCGGGGGGTTTCCTACTGCGTGAGTTGCGACGGCTATTTTTTCAAGGGGAAAAAGGTTCTGGTCATTGGTGAGGCCAACTATGCCGCCAATCAAGCCCTGGAACTGCTCTCTTATACCCCCCATGTGAAAATCTGCACCATGGGTAAGGCGGTCACAATGGGAAACGAGTTCCGGGTAAGCCTCAATCAGGCGGGGATTCCACTGATCGAAAAGAAGATACGCCTGCTGGCGGGCGAGAAGGGCCTCTCCCGGGTGGTTTTTGAGGAGGGGGATGAAATGGAAGCGGAGGGAATGTTCATCGCCATGGGCGATGCTTCCTCGTCGGATTTCGCCTACTCCCTGGGCATATTCACCGAAGGTATTTTTCTCAAAGCCGATGAAGAGCAGAAAACCAATGTGCCGGGTATCTTCGCGGCGGGAGACTGTACAGGAGGATTTCTCCAGATCAGTGTGGCTGTAGGGGAGGGAGCCAAAGCGGCCCGCTCCTCTATTGAATATGTGAAAAACATATGCCGTAAAAGCAAAGGTTAAGGTCCGGCATTAAAGCTTTTCCAGATTGCTCAGAACCTTCAGCGCGTTTTCCGCTTCCCTGCTTCCCGGCTTGATCTTGATGATCTTTTCCATGCACTCCCGGGCGGCCTTCTTGCTTCCGTCCTTCAAGTAGAGATAGCCAAGATTAAAAAGGGCGATGGTGTCCCTGTCATTGAGTTTCACGGCACGGACCAGATTCTGCTTGGCTTTTCCCGTCTTCCCCGCCTGGAAGTAGAGCGTACCCAGATTGGAATAGACCTTATCGTTCGCTATGAGCAGGGTTTTGGATTTTCGGACTTTTTCCAGAAGTTTTATCCCCTTGTCGTATTCCTTCAGTTGATAATGATAGAGGGCGGTATAGAAATCCACATCGGCGCTTTTCAGCTTTTTTGTTGAGGCAATGATTTTCGAGGCACCGGTCATATCACCACTGTCTATACTCATCTCCAGATATTCACTGGCGATGACGCATTTCATGTCCTTGTTCCTGGCCAGTTCCAGGGCTTTCGCGTACATCTTCAGCCCCAGGGCGGGCACTTTTTCCTCCTTAAAAAGCTTCCCGAAGGACCAGAAGACCTGAGGATTCTTTCCCGCCCGGGCTTCCAGATCACGTAAAAAGTCTTCGGGCTCACGGCTTGTCTTCTGGTACAGGGCAAAAAGAACCTTCTGGGCCTTCAGGGAGAGGGGGGACAGGGCTACCGCCTTCCAGCACAGCTCCCGGGCTTCATCGGGTCTGTCACCCAGAAGCTGGAGATTTTGACCCTTGTTGTAAAGGGCCTGATAACAACCGGGATCCTGGCTCAGAGCATAATCGTAGAGGAGGATCTCCATCTGCAGGCTTTCCTTATCACCTTCGGAAGGTCTCTTCTTTCCAAGAAGGAAGGCGATATGGGCTGCTGCATAGGCATTGGCAGGATCCTTTCCCAGGGCTTTTTTCAGGTAGTGCAGTGGGATGGACGGGTCTGCCTTTTCCCAGTACAAATATCCCAATGCTTTAAGGAATGCGGCCTGAGATTTCTCGGGATATTTTGAGATGAAAGCCTGGAGAAAGGCCAGTATCTGATATTCCCTGGCCCCCAATGCCTCCCGGTCGAAAATAAGGGGATAAACGAAGAGAAGCTCCATCTTATTCCCCATTTCACAGCTGACAGTGCCGATGAAAAGAGCAATGGGGTCTTTTTTATAGCGTTTCAAATATTTAAAGGCGGCGTTAGCCGCTTTTTCATATTTCATCTGAGTGAAATATTTGATGAAATCCTTCTTTTCGTATTTTTTCAGGAGTTTGATTCCTTCAGCCCCGGCAGGCTGTTCATCGGATTTGGTGTCTGTTTTTTCTAGGATTCCCTTAATCGCCTCCGGGAGTGCTTTATTCTGCGCGGGAAGGGGGGGAAGAAACATAACGGGAAAAAAGAGCAGGATGACTATCATGGATCTTTTCATGGGCTGGCTCCACTAAGACAATCGTTGATTTGATATGGCCGAAAGGCCTATTTCAGCACAATACGTGGGAAAAAGCAATGAAATATCCTCACCATAACGGTCTGTTGGAGAGGAGTTTACCTCGGACTGAATATTCCTGTTGCTGACGAAAGGGAATTTTTGAAACCTTTTCTGTTGAGAGTCATATTGAGTAAAGAGATAATGAAATCAGGGAGAATAAAGACATGAATCCTAGGGAAGAGGCGCAGAAAAGCATAAACCGTGATGGAGAAGATAAAAGAAGCCGGGCTTTGACCTCATCGAATGAGGAGATCATCTATCATGATCTGAGACCGAGGCAGTCTTGTTCAGGGAGCGGCCGTATTGAAAGGAATTTCCAGTTTAAAGATCTTCGGAAGTTCCTATTTATTGATTACAGCTGATATTGTATAATCGGAGGGTAGTATTTGATGATCATGGAGGGCGGAAGCTTTTTTGCGAATGGAATGATCAAATCAGAAATAATGTTGACAAATAATAGGAAAATATTTAATAATGTGACATAATACGGAAAAAGACAGCCGATAATATTATTACCGGGAATCCCGGGATTTATCAAAGGCTGTTTTTGAGGTGTTCCTATGAAAAAGACAATCATGATCATCGGCGGGGGGCTGCTACAGGTGCCGGTCATTCAGACGGCTCAGAGAATGGGATTACAAGTCATCGTGACGGATTACAATCCCAACGCTATAGGAATGAGATTTGCGGATATCCCTCTTGTCATGAGCACCCGGGATTTCGAGGGATCAGTACGGGTGGCTAAGGCACAGAATGAATTAACCCCCATCAGCGGGGTTCTGACGGTGGGAACCGACGCTTCTATGACGGTAGCGGCCGTTGCCAACGCTCTCAATCTGCCAGGTATCAAGTTTGAAGACGCCGAGGCAGCCACCAACAAGATTAAAATGAGGATGCGTTTCAAGGAACACGGCGTTCCCTGTCCCAACTTTCTGCCGGTGTGGTCTCTGGCAGATGCCAAGAAGGCCTGCATGATCCTGAACTTCCCCGTGGTTATCAAACCCTCGGACAATATGGGGGCCCGGGGGGTTATGCGGATAGATGACAAGACTCAATTGGGAGATGCCTTCAAATTTGCAAAAAGCGCTTCTCCCAGTGGGGAACTGATCATTGAAGAATACATGGAGGGCCCGGAGCTTTCCATTGATGCGGTTATCTATAACGGAGAAATCACCTTTACCGGGATTGCGGATCGAATCATCGAATACCCGCCTTATTTCGTGGAGACGGGACATACCATGCCCTCACAGATGAATGCCGAGCAGCAGGAATGGGCCTGCGAAGTGATGCGACGTGGGATCAGGGCCCTGGGCATCAATATTGGATACGCCAAGGGAGATATCAAGATTACCAAAAAGGGAGCGATGATCGGAGAGCTGGCGGCTCGTCTCTCCGGCGGATTTATGTCCGCCTACACCTATCCCCTTTCCACAGGGGTGGATCTGATGCGTGCAGCCATTGAGATATCCCTGGGCCAGGAGCCCGCAAACCTGGAGCCGGTCATGAACCGTGTGGCCATAGAGCGGGCCATCATCACAAGGCCGGGAATTGTACGGAAGATTTGCGGTCTGGAGGATGCTCTTAAAATTCCGGGGATCATGGAGATATTTCTCAACGTGAAACCGGGGGACCGGATCGTGCCGCCTCGTTCCAATGTGGAAAAGGCGGGTCATATCATAGCCGTGGGTGATTCCTTGGAGATGGCGGAAAGGGTCGTTGAGATCTGTCGGAAAACCCTGAAGATAGAGATTTATGAAGAATCGGAAATCACTCTGGAGGCCATCAACCTGGCCGCCCGGGAGAAACTGAAAAGGATCTGCTATGTCTGCAAAAACTGTGACGGCAAGGATTGTCCCACCGGCGTGCCCGGCATGGGAGGTATAGGGACCGGGGCTTCCTTCAGGAGAAACGTAGAAGCTCTGAGGAATTACAAGATCAACACCCGGCTCATTCATGACGTGACTCTGCCAGACACAGCCACGAATTTTTTCGGTGTGGATCTGAACCTCCCGGTGATGGCGGCACCCATAACCGGAGCCGTGACCAATATGGGCGGTGCGGTGGACGAGCTGGATTACAACAGGGCCGTTGTGGAGGGATGCCTGGATTCAGGCACTCTTGCCTTTGTGGGAGACGGGGCCACACCGGACAAGTACAAGATCGGTATACAGGCGCTGGATGAGTTCCGGGGCATGGGTGTTCCCATCTTCAAGCCGCGGA
Organism: uncultured Spirochaetia bacterium; assembly: GCA_937967705.1. Lineage (GTDB taxonomy): Bacteria > Spirochaetota > UBA4802 > UBA4802 > JAGODF01 > CALCJG01. The sequence goes on along the minus strand of CALCJG010000489.1, from coordinate 5,430 downwards.
GCGAGAATCAGGAAATCATCAAACGCATCCGGGCTGCGGAGAAGGCTCATGTCGTCGGTGTGGGAATGGACATCGATGCGGTGGTCTTCAAGACCATGGCCATGAAGAATCAGGCGGTTGGTCCCAAGAGTCTGGAAGACCTCAAATATCTCATTTCCTCTACCGGGATACCCTTCATACTCAAAGGGGTGATGAATCCCAGGGATGCGGTCATGGCTGTGGAGGCCGGGGCGCACGGGATCGTCATCTCCAACCACGGGGGGCGTGTCCTGGATGAGATGGCGGGTACCATGGACGTGCTGGAGGACATCATTCGGGAGGTCAAGGGGCATATACGGATCCTGGTGGACGGAGGTTTCCGCACCGGAGTGGATATTCTGAAGGCATTGGCCATGGGGGCGGATTTTGTGCTGATCGGAAGGCCCATCGCCATCGCTGCTGTTGGCATGGGGTCAAGGGGCGTCACTCATTACATAAACAATCTGAAGAAGGACCTACAGCAGGCCATGATCTTGACCGGCTGCAAGGATATTTCGGAAATATCGTCGGAAATAGTCAAGAAGATGAACAACGGAAAGACTCTCTATACGGTTTCATAACTGCTCCCTTTTTGCGTGAGTCTTCCTTTCCAGATGCCTCCTGCATGATGAACGGAAAGGATGATTCAGAAGCAAAAGTAACTTGAGAGCGATGGGCATATGCCCATCGCCTTTTTCTTATGGGGTCACCCTTTCATAAACCCGGATGGTTTTATCCAGAAAGTCCGAGGAAACCATGTACTTCCCGTCAGGGGAAACATCCAGACCTGTCGGCTGATTGCCCCCCTCCCAGTATTCCACAACCTCATTCCGGGAGGTATCGATCACGTAGATCCGTCCCATGTCGAAACCCTTGATCAGGTAGCTTTTGGGATTGTTTTTTCCGCGGCAGGAAACATAGAGATATTTCTCATCCGGGGATAGGGCGATGGTGTTGGGATGGCTGTAAACGGGAATGGTTTTTCCCTGGCGGTCGTTGTCCAGGTGATAGGTATCCACGGAGGAACGGCCCATATCGGATACATAAATAATCCCCCCTTTCGCAGATGATACGATATGGCGCTTGGCCCCGGGTCGGCCCATGGTTTTTACAATCTTGTTGGAACCGAGAGAGATTTTCAGCACATGACCCTGCCGGTCTCCGTCGTTTTTTATGCCGTACTGTGCAACATAGAGATATTTCCCGTCAGGAGAAACCAGCATGCCACGAGGGATCCCGTGAATGCTGATCCTGGAAAGCTCCTTCCGTGTTTTGATGTCGATAACCGAGAGGTTTTTACCCACCCAGTTGGAAAAGTAGACCCGGTCCCGGTGGTTATCGTAACAGAGTACCTTGCCCCAGCTCCCCGAGACCTTGATGGTGGTCAGATACTTCAGCGTGTCGAGGGCGAAGATGTGGATGGAGTTGGTATACATCTGACTGATCCAGAGTTCATTGTGCTTGCGGATGACCAGGGATTCTACAAATCCCTTTTTCTTTGCCCACTTGGCGGGAGGGCTGATCAGACCTCTTTCCCCGGTTACTACGTTGATGATGTCCGCACCGTTGCCGGAGAGCAGGGGCATGACCACACGCTGATTATCGATAAAGGTGACGCTCTTGGGCTGTTCCCCAGTATAATAATAGTTCACATAGCGGTGGGTACTGCCGGCCTTATCCAGCATGAAGAGGGGTATCTCCTTTTTATAACGACTCTCTTCCCTGTCCAGAGATATGTTCCTTTTTAGTGTCTGAAAACCGGGATTTTCAACGATAAACTCAAAGCCGGATCCGTCCCTGTAGCGGGGAACCTGCAGGATCATGGTAGCCAGGGTCTTGTCCTTGGAGAGGATTTTGGGTGTCTGCTTTATCCCGTTGATGAGCAGTGTGGAGTTTTTATAGGGCTGCAGATTGATCTTCCATTTGATGGTGGAAACAGGGGTTTGTTTTTCCTTGACAACGGGATTTACCTTGCCGTTACCCTCCCGGCAAAGGGATATAAGGGGAAGCAGAAAGAGTATCACCAGGATCAGGGATCTCTTCTTCGATGGTATTGTAATCATGGTCTACTCCTGCGGGTATTTATTATTGCTCAATCGTTATCATCCCCCATTAAGGGAGGCGATGTGCTGAACCTGAGCGGTCAGATTGGTGATGTAGGCATTGCGCTCCTGAAAAATGGTTCCCTTTTCATCGTATTCCTTTACGACTATATCCTCAATGGCTTTTGGGACGTCGCCATTGGTTTTATCGAGGTAGGTTTCAATGAGGCGCCTGTAGTTTTCCGTGGCTTCCAGGGAGCGTGGAAAATAGTCCAGGGCGTCCTCGCCGGTAAAGACCCAGCCGTGACCCATACCGATGATTTTCGCCTGCAGAGGAGCCAGCTTCTTCAGACTGTTGACATAGTCCTCATAGGAGGAGAGGAAAACGACCTGAACGTCCTCCCCCTCATGGCCCTGGGGAACACCGATGGATTCGCCGGGGAAGAGTGCTTCAAGTTCCGGGATATAATAGGAGAGGGAGTCCCGTGTGTGACCCGGTGTTTCAAATACCCGGCAGGTTAGATTACCCAGTGAAAGGGTATCCCCCTCTTTCAGCTTGTAGGTAAAAGTGAGGGGTTCCAGCGAAACGTCCTCATTCCCGACGATGTCGCCGAAAAGGGCCCGTTGTATCTCGCTCAGGGCGTTCATGCGTTCCAGGACGCTCGCTTTTTTCAGCAAATCCTCAATGCGCGGGCTGCCGCCGATCTTAAGATGCGGCATTTGCCTCTTTAAATAAGGGGCCGCACCTAGATGATCATAATGGGAATGGGTTATCAGCAGGACGTCCGGCCCGACTTCAGTACTCAGAATCGCCTTGAGAGTTTTTAGGTAAAGGGGGCCCAGCATATTAATTCCTGCGTCGATCATGACAGATCTTTCCGATCCCTGTATAATGTAGCCGGGATAGGCCATGTTGCCCGAGACACTGATAGCATCTCCAAATTGGCCTTCAGCGAACTTTTTCATTATTCACCTGTATTCCACAATCCTTTATTGGAAAAAAAGCATGTCTTTCGGACATGCTTTCAGCACGAAATTACGTTAGTGATTCTGCAGGAATATCATTTCTTAAGAGGATGGCAACCGCTCCCCTTGCAGGAGGAGTTTTTGTTGATTTTCTTAATCCCGTATCCTTTTTCCTTTTTGATCTTAACAGAATCATGGCAGTAAGCACAGTTGATGTCGTTGCCTTTTTTCTTTAATCCGGTATGTTTGGACTGGATTGCAGGGGTGGCCATCAGGAGGCTTGTGATGAAAGCGGTGGCTATGAATATGGCGATCGTGGCTTTTTTCATGAGGGGGACTCCTTCAAACAATAGTAACTGATTTCCGATACTATGCCGTTGACAACGGCAAGAGTCAAGAAAATAATTGATTTTCCATCTCCCTTTTCCTCTATTTCTCTTGACTTGTGATCTGTAGCCTGTTCTACTCTTGGATTTCAAAGAAAAGTGGCGGAAAATATGCCGGGAATCATAACACACAATATCATATTCCAGGAATCCCTGAAACATCTGAAAAAGAAGAAATCGAGGAATTACCTTTCCAGATCTCTGGAAACACTCTTCCACGATGATCTCTTCCGAAGGGCGGCCCTCTTTGGGACCATAGGACCCAATGTTTTCGATTATCAGCCCCTGCGGCGCAACAGCCGTTTTGGAAGCAGGATATCAATGCTGATCCATGACGGCGGAAGCAGCAGAATGCTCGGCGCCATGCTGGACAAACTTATACAGATGACCGATCACAATACCGAGTGGGCGTCTACTCAGCGGGCCTATTTCTACGGGTTTCTGTCCCATATGATAGGGGATGCCATCTTTCATCCTTACATCTTTTATTGGACGGGATTTCCGGATTCCAACAGAAGGCGTGATCTCTTTGCATCACGGGAGCAGAATCTCCTGCTGGAGTACAATATTGATATGTTCTTCAGCCATTATTATTACAGCGACAAATATACTTTTAATCTTGAGGAGATGTTTCCCCTTGGGAAGAGAGGGTTTCTGCGCCGCATCAATCCCGCAGTTAAGGACCTCCTCTTCGACTCCCTGAGACTAGCATTTCCGGGAAAGGAGCGCAGATATCTGCTCTTAAAGGGGGGCAGTGAGGATACCTGCTTTTCCAAAAGTTTCGGCTACATCGACTTGAGCATCTATTTTATGCGATGGACCTATAGGTTGAAAAGAACCAGGAACGAACGCCTGATTAAATTTCTGAAATTTCTGAAGAATAGAAAAATTCTCTATTCCGATTTCATTGTCCGTTATCCCGATCACCGTAAAATCAACAAGCATGTTCTCAATCTTCACCGGGAGCGGTGGTTCAACCCTGCAGGAGTATCGGGACTTCATTACGAATCTGTGGAGGATCTTCTAAAATCCTGCTGCGAGCGGATTACGGATATATGGGAGCTTGTGGAGGGTATCTTTGTTGGTAGTAAAAGGAATTATGAAAAAGCCGTTAAGGAGTTTTCCATCAACGCCCTTACGGGAAGCCCTGAAGCCGCCAGCAAGGATTTAAAGATTAAAAATCCGGTAATACTGCGATTTTAATATGTTTCTGTACCGGATGTTACTTTAGAGTCTTTATAACCGAGTAAAAGTGGTTTTTTGCGAGCTTTTCCAGTTCCGGCGCTGTGAGGTGCTTGATCTCGGAAGGATTATCGATGTATTCGCTTTTCCCTGTCACAGAGGCAACATATTTGATGAAGTTAAGGGCTGCCAGTCTATGGGGGTTGATGGCGTTGTAGTCGAGGTAGCTGTACATCACGGAAAGGCCCAGGTAGGGATTGGAGTAGATGGTGCTGCTCAGTGCAATCTCCTCACCTGTGACCTGATCGAAGTAGTTGTAGTGGTTATTAAGAATCTTATGGGTGATTTCATGGATTTCGAACATCTTCCAGATTTCCTGTTTGATGGAACGGGTTCCCGTGAAGGCCTTCTTTAAGCAGTACTGTATATCCTCGGAAACCTTGGCCCCCACAAAGAACATAGTATCAACGTTTTTCCCCATGAGGACATTGCGGGCAATGATGTAATCGTTCTGTACCTCCTCCGGATTGATATAGATCATATCAAAATAAAAAGTGGAATTACTGGTGGAAAACTCGTCATAATAGATGAGGGGCTGAATGTTGTATATCTTCTCCCTTATGTGAAAAAGAGGGTGGGATACCTTGATGAGTTTTTTCTTCCCGTAAATACAATAATCCAGAATGATTTTCTCCGTGGTCATGCTCGTATCCCTTGAAAATCGGAGAATGATGTTTCTCCGGGCCAGTATGTCTTCAATGGACTGGAGGGTTCGGCTATCGTACTTTTTGGGATTGAGATATATATCCCTCATCAGTTCTACCAGTTTCCTTAAC
>CALCJG010000488.1 GCA_937967705.1 uncultured Spirochaetia bacterium | reverse complement strand
CGACCACCGAGATCTACACTCTTTCCCTACACGACGCTCTTCCGATCTCATATGGGCTCGCCGAAAAAGGGATATGCGAAGGTTGTAGTGATGAGGGTCAGGAGAAAAAGGAGAAGATGCACCCAGAGGGGCGTCATGCGGACGGGTTTGTCAGGGTCCGGCGCCTTCTCGACGGTTTCCACCCTGCGGGGGTCCATGTTCAGCATGGAAAAGTAGGTTTGGAGGGCTTTGATGATTCTCTCTTTCATGGTTCTCTCCGGTGGAAGCCTCGATCCCGGACTGCGGGGGAGACGGATTTTCACTTGACTTGGTCCCGGATTCACTGCGAAGATTTTCCCGGCGGGGATCATCTTCTGCTGACCTGTCAATCAGAACAAAGGGGGCCGTGGCGCGGGCCATCACATTATGGCACTTCATGTCTATTTGAGCCGCAGTATAGAGAGCCTTGCCTTCAGGCTGTCAGAGCATATTCTATCGGAGAGAAAGAGCAACGATTTTTTTCTGCCGGCCCGGGTGATTGTTCCCAATCTTAATCTGAAAAAATGGCTTCAGATGAGGCTGGCGGAAAATAACGGAGCGGCTGTCAACATCCGTTTCCAGTTCATCGAATCGGCCCTCTGGGAGATCATACGTGAAAAGGGGGGAGATGCCCTGGGGGGGGCCGCACTTCTGAGCCAGGGCGATCTGCTTCTCATGATCCTCTCCAGGCTGATCGCAGACATCCAGGGCGATCCGCTCCTGGCGCCCTTCCGGGACTATCTCTGTCTGCCCGACGGACAGGAGCGGGAGGATTTTTTCCCGCGGGCCTTCCAGCTCGCCGAGAGGCTGGCCCAGTATTTTCGGGACTATGAATATCACCGCGGGGAGATGATCGAGGCCTGGCTTCAGGGGAAAACCCTTTACGGGGGCGATGAGGAACATCGGCCTGCCGTGGAGACGGCGCAGCGGGAGATATACACCCGCCTCTTTGCCCCGGGGGGGCTGCGGGATGTCCTCGCTGCAGGGGAGGGCGGGAGGCGTCTGACCCTGCCGCAGGGGGCCCGGGAAGTGATCAGCGGCGCGGCGCGGCAGGGGATTGCCGGGGCTTCCGCACCATCACCCCTGCATCTTTTCGGCCTTTCTTTGATGTCGGAGTTTCACATACGCCTGCTGCACGGTCTGGGCGAGGAGCGTGAGGTGCATGTCTACCTGCTGGACGTCGGCACTTCCTCGGAAGGGGATCCCGGCCCTGTGACGCGATGGGCGCAGCCGGGCCGGGATACCATTTCTCTGCTCCTCGATCCTGACGGCGGAAAGAAGATTGACCCCCAATACATTCCGTCGGAGCTTCCGCTGCAGGGGACACTCCTGGAATTTTTTCAGGGGCGGCTTTATGACAAGTCTTCAGAACGACCGGAGCCCCCTGGGGATTCGAGCCTTCTGACGGCCGGATGCCCTGACCGCTACCGGGAGGCTGAGACGGTATATAACAGCATCCTCCACAGCATGATGAAGGACGAGACTCTGAAGCTGACTGACATCGCCGTGCTGGTGCCGGATCTGGCGGGATATCTTCCCGCGCTGCGCTCCGTATTCGAGCGGGAGCCCCGTCACATCCCCTTCAACCTGTCCGATACGCTGGCCTCCGAGGAGAGCCCGTATGCCCGGGGCATCACGGCCCTGCTGGATCTGGCTGCGGGTGATTTTTCCCGCCGGGAGGTCTTTCGCCTGCTCTGTAATCCCTGTGTTCTCAAAAAGCGCGGCCTGGAGCGGGGAAATGTGGATGTCTGGATGCGCTGGGCTGAAGAGCTTAATATATTCCGGGGATGGAGAGAAACCCCTGACTCCGGAGAGTGGGAATGTCCGGTTCATACGTGGAGTACGGGTCTTGCGAGGCTGCGTCTGGGCCGTCTCATGGAAATGCCCCGGCGCAGTATGACCGCCCAGGATACTCGCCATTACCGGGGGCTGATCCCCTTCTCCGACATAAGCAGCCGGGACCCGGATCTCCTCAACGCCTTTTCCTCCGTGATGGAGGACCTGCGCATCCGCCTGGGGGGTCTCAGGGGTCAGCGTCTTTCCCCTCTCGGATGGAAACAGAAAATTGGTGAGCTTGCGGAATTATTCCTGGATGCGGACGGGGAAGAGGGGGATGAGGCCGTCCGAACAGGCCTCCGGGAATCCCTGGAGAGGCTGAACTTCCTGGAAAACCTGCTCTCTGCTGATGGCGGCCTTCTCTTCCCGCTGGATTTCATCCGGGAATATGTTCGGACCATCTTTGTCAATATGCCGGGGGGTACGGGGAGCTATCTCACCGGCGGTGTGAGCATCACATCGCTCCTCCCGATGCGCCCCGTCCCATTTCGAATCATCTACGTCATGGGGATGGGGGAGGGGGATTTCCCGGGGATGGCGGACGAATCCCTCCTGAACATACGTGCCTGGCACAAGAGGATGGGGGATGCCTGGCGTCCGGAGGAAAACCGCTTCCTCTTCCTCGAAACCCTACTCTCCGCCCGGGACCGTCTCTGCATCACCTATGTCTCCCGGGATCTGCAGAAGGATCGGATCATCCACCCCTCCTCCCTGATCTACGAGCTGAGGGAATATCTCAGGGGTCTGGGAACCGGGCTTGAGCTTTCCCTGCGGGAGGTTCCCCTCAGGGGCGACAGTGAACGGTATCTGAAACCTCACCGGGAAGGGGATATCTGGGAAAACTATTCGGGAAAGGACCGGTTGATCTGCCTGAACCGGCTCCTGAGCGAGGGAAAAATCTCGCCGCGCGGGAAACAGCTTCGGGAGTATGAAGCGGTCCGGGCGGAGCGGATGCCCGATTATTCCCTTCCCCGTCTAGAATCCCCCGCGATCCATGATGACGGTACTGCGGCAAGACGTATCGATCTGAAGGACCTCGTGTCTTATCTCTATAATCCGGCGGGGGCATCCGTTAAGCGGCATCTTGGCCTCTATGACGACACGGACGGGATTGATGGCGAAGCGGAATTTGAACCTCTCTACCTGGCCTCTTCGGAGGAAAAGAAACTTGTGCGCCAGGCCCTCAATCTCTATGCCGTAAGCGGCGACCCGGATTTCCCGCTGCAGCGAAGGATCTCGGACTATTATGACCGCCTGATATGGGAGGGCGCAGCGCCGCCTCCCCCCTACAGCGTTGCCGAGAAGGAAAGGATTCAAAACAGTACTACCGGAAGGGCAGCCGGCCGGGGCAAAAGGAAAGAGGACGCCTCTCTGGAGGGGTTCCTTTCCCGGAGAGCCTCCTGGTCATTTTACAGCGGGATACGCCTGGGGGAGGTCCCCTACCTGGAGGATGTTCCCGCCCTTTCCTTTCCATCGGTTCGCGTCACCCTCTAGGGTTACGGAAAGCCGGCCGCGTCGGTGATCTGCT
>CALCJG010000487.1 GCA_937967705.1 uncultured Spirochaetia bacterium | reverse complement strand
TTATAGCAATGATCCCCATGGTTTTCTGGGCATCGTTGGTTCCGTGTCCCAGGCTGTAGAGAGCCGCAGAAACAAGCTGAAGACGCCGGAACCATTTATTGATATGCGCCAGTTCCATTTTAAAACAAATTCGGTAGACCAGAATCATGAAAAAATACCCCAGGAACATACCCAGAAGCGGTGAAACGACTATGAACACCAGTATCTTCACCAATCCCGACATCACGATGGCCTGAACACCGCTTTTGGCAATGGCCGATCCCACCAGACCTCCCACCAGGGCATGGGACACGCTTATGGGCAATCCCATCTTGGTACAAATGTGTGTCCAACTGACGGCACTGAGGAGGGCTACCAAAATCATTCCCGTATTGATAATATTGACGTCCACTATACCTTTTCCGATAGTATTGGCAACGTGAACCCCGAACAGGAAGACCGCCGCAAAATTGAAAAAGGCCGCCCATACCACCGCCTTTCTCGGAGAAAGCACACGTGTGGAAACAATCGTGGCCACGGAATTGGCCGCATCATTCATCCCATTGAGAAAATCGAAAAGAAGGGCTAGAAATATTACAATGACAACCATCACATCCATAGTCATTACCCGTTAATCACGTGTTCTCCAGGACTATTCCCTGGATGATGTCGCTCACATCCTCGCACTTGTCCGTTGCATTTTCCAGACAATTCAGTATATCTTTCCATTTAATCAATTCCACGGGATTCTTTTCATTTTTGAACAGGCGGGCCATGGTGGCTCTCCGGATGGCATCAGCCTCATTCTCCAGTCTGTTGATCTCTACAGAGATCTCTTTAATCCTGCCGGAATTCTTGCTGATGCTTCTCAGAAGCCCTACCATCTCCTGAGTATGGACAGTGCTCTCGTGCAGAACCTTCACCAGATCCTTCAGTTCCGGTGGAACAGTTTTAGGCTTATAATGCTGTATGTTGGAAGCGGCCACATCGGTAAGATCTATGATATCATCCAGACGCCCCAGCAGGGTATGGATATCCTCACGATCCAGCGGGGTGATAAAGGTGGAATGCATATGATTAATAGCCTGGTGCACCAGATTGTCGGTACTGTGCTCTACCTCTTTCAGTTCCATGGCATATCGCTCGGAGTTCTTTTTATCCTCAATCATCTTTTTGAAAAGAGAAACACCATTGACGATATTGGCGGCTACTTTATCAAAGGTGTCGAAGTAGAAATCATCCTTGGGGATCAGTTTGCTGAACATATTTAGCTCCTGTATAAACAGTTAGAATCGAATCAAAGCTATGAAAACAATACCTATGCGGAAACAGCAGAATGGTGAGAGAAGAATTGACGCTATCTTAACCGGTTCTATTTTCCCCCATGCCACAAAAAGAGTCAATCCAAAACCGGGGGAACAGATAAAATCTTGAAGCCCTGTTTTATCTCTTTTGACATGTCCATCAATGTTGCGGAAAAAGATGATGGTAAAGAATTTGTTATGTCCCATAAAAAAACGATTGAATATTAAATACCCAGGTGGTTAATTAGGCTGATTAATGATGAGCGCAAGACTGTTGCAAGGCGCCCAACCGTATCCATTCTTGTGACGGGAAGGCATTATTCTTACAGGGTATACGTATATGAAGATCGATGATTGTAAAAAATGCAAGTTCCATGTTGCCTATATAAACGGCCAGGTAATGTGCAAGTACTGGATGAACATAGACAGCCAGGCCACCATGGTCAAGTCCGGGGAGGTTTTCGTCCTGGCCTGTCCCAAAGAGGAGAATAAAAGGGGTTAGTATAAACTCTTTCCTTCAGTTTTCCGGGAGTTGGATCAAGGGGATCAGCCGCGTTCTCCATGCTCCGAGTTCCCATCAGCAGATAGCGACTGTTTAATGACTACCCCCCAGCGTGCATAGGCCTCTTCAGCGGATCTCAGATAAGGTTCCGCTGCCAGAGGGCTTATCCTCCAGAGATGTTCCCCCGCGAATTCCCGGGCCAGGGCCTCATCGTGGATCAGCCCCTGAGCCCTTGCCTCAGTTATCGAAGCCTCCAGGCAGATCAGCGCCCTTTTGAAAAAGCCGAGTAAACCGTACAGCAGGCCCTTGAGGAGGAGATACCGCGCCTGGAACTGCCGTGGATTGAGGCTTGAGAACTTTTTCATCCTCCTGACAGCAATGCCGAGCCTGACAGCCCTGGAAATACGGGCGGCAGACGAAGAGTCCCGAGCCAGCCGATAGACGAGAAGTGCTTCATAGAGAAGATACTCCGGGAAATGGAAGCTTCCCCTGAAGGCCGATCCCGTGGGCTGGCACTTGATCGCAGCGGCCATGGACCTCTGGTAATGCCCCTTCAGATAAAGAAGCCGCATCTCCGAAAGAAACAGAGGGAAATCCACTGATCCCTCTGCTTCAGAAACACCCGTCAGCAGTACCTGTCCGGCATCCATCCTGTCCGAAGATACGGACTCATCTCCCCCTTCCCCAGCAAGATCCCGTAAGATGCGGGCCCTCTGCTGAAACAAATCCTCCAGAGTTATGCCCTCCCGGGACTGGACAAGGTTTTCCAGCCGGCGATACTCCCGAAAGACCTCCCCCATCGGAATCCCTGCGGCAAGGGAAAGATCCGCCAGGGAGAGGGCACAGGAAACCGCCTCATCCAGCCGTCCCTCTTCCTGCAGAAGGGAACAGTGCCGCTCAAGGTTTTCCCTGACCCGGTCCATCTCCTGCCACAAAGGCCCTCCTCCGAATTCCCTGGCATAGAACCCCTCCCCCCGCGCCGAACCGTAATCCCCCTGAAGACGCCGCATTGCCTCGTTAAAGAGAACCCGGCCGATCCTGTAGCGCCGCGTCAGCGCAACGGAGGCGGAGGAAGCAACAAAATAGAGCTGGGGAGAGATCGGCAGGGAACCCGCTCGCTGTTCGTACCTCAGAGCCCGCAGGGCCATCATCCAGCGTACCAATCTCTCATCGGAGGGGAACTCCCCGCAGAGAGCCTCCAGTATTCGAAGGGCGTCATGTTCACCCTCTCCTGTTTTTCGGAGAATCCAGGGTATTTTATTCCTCAGGAAACGGAGCCAGACCATACGAGCGTGTTCGATCCGCAGGAGAAGCAGGGACGGCTTTCGGGAAATCTTCATACCCTGCTCATCGAGAGCCTCCCAGCCGGCCTCCATGGCTTCCGCACCCCTGCCGCAGGCTGCCAATCCCTGAATCCTCAGCAGAAGAAGGGACAGCCGTTCTTCGTCCGAGCCTGCCATCCTCTCAAGGGCCCGGCAGTTTTTTTCGGCCTCATCGACTGCGCCGGAAGCGTACCCGCATTCCGCCCGATAGAGGCCTAGTTTGAAGATTCTGCCCTCCTCTCCTGTTCCTCCGCCCCTGCTCAGGAGTTCCATCCCGTTGCCAAGATATTGCACCGCTGCGTTAAAAGCGGTCAGATCCCCCGCTCTGCGCCCGGCCCTCTCATTGACGGATGCGAACACGCTGTTGCCGGCGCCTCTCGGCTCCCGGTCTCCTGAAAGCTGCTGATGCCGGATAAGCGGGTAGAGGGAGGCATCTGGTATCTCCTCACCGCCACTATCCATGAGATGCCGTGCTATGCGCCGGTGCATCTCCCGGGTTGCCGATTCCTCACTCAGGGCTACGATCGTCTCTTCGAAACCGTCGCAAAAGGAGTACCATCCTCCTCTTCCCGCCCGGAGGATTCCTTCCCGAATGCCCTGTTCCATCTGAATGATGACGATCTTCAGAGAGGTTTCGCTGATGACGCTGAGGGTTTCCGCATGGAAATCTTTCCCCAGGCAGGCGGCTGCCTCCAGCAGGTTCCTCGCCAGGGAGGGGAACCTCCTGAGCCGTACCGCCTGAAGGTCTTCCAGGTTTTCCGCCGCAGGAAGGGTACCTATCCCGGCGTCATCCCATACCCATCCCCCCCCAGAATCGCATCGGAGGATCCCGCCGGTGATGAGGCCCTGCAGGAATTCCTTGATCATACCGGGGTATCCCCGGGTTTTGGCATGAACCAGTTCCGCCAGTTCCCTGATGCGCTCGTCCTCCCTGCGGAGGGCAGAGGCCGTCAGCCGGCAGACATCACCGATGCCCAGCCCCTCCAGGGCTATATGCCGTACGGTTACCGGTCCTTCTTCTAAGGCCGAAATCATCTCTACCGGAGGGATGGGGAGTTCACCCCCATTCTCCCGGCAGGTGGCAATTACTAGCAGAGGTCCTGTTTCCGAATCCGCCAGGATATCCTGTAGAAGCATGAGGCTGTCCCTGTCCGCCCGATGCAGTTCTTCCAGAAGGAGCACCGGCGGCCGCCCCTTCTCACCGCTCCGTCGCAGGATAATACTCAGGGCCCGAAGGAGATCCCTTCGCCGGTCCCAGGCTCTCTCCGGTACCGCAGCCGAATGCGTCTCCGGAAGAGACAAGGACTCCGGCAGGAAATGACGAAGTACTCCCTCATAGGGTTCCAGCTCATCAGAGCGTGATTCCCCTTCGGAGAGCGGGCTGTGACTGTCTCCCTGCAGGGAGCGAATCAGGTTGCCGAAAAGCCGCCGCAATTCGGACAGGGGTTCACAGGTTCCCTGCTCATCGAAAACCGCACTGAGGAGAAGAGCCCCCGCCTGTTCCATCTGACAGGCTGCCCTGCGGGCCAGGGTTCTTTTTCCTGAAGACCTGCGACTCCTGATGAGACAGAACTCCCTTGCCCCCTGACGGACCCGCTCCCAGGAATCTGCGAGGAGGGATGACTCCCCGTCCCGGCCGATCGGATCCTTCGTGAAGAGAAGGTCTTTCCCCCTGTCCCCCGTTCCGGGGGTGAAGAGTTCGATTTTTCCGGTTTCGCGCAGCTGTCTTAGGCAGCGCTCCAGATCTCCGATGACTCCCCCGACACTGCAATAGCCCTCCCCTCCCCGATTATCGAGGAGTCTTCGCAGGATCAGCAAGAGGATGGGGGGGACATCCCCCTCTTCTGGAACGAGGCCTCCTTCCGAACGGGACTCCTCCGGATCAGGGTAGTTCCCCGTCAGCAGCAGATTCAGAAGGACCCCCAGGGCCCGCATGTCCCTTTTGACATCAGCCCCCCAAGGGTCACTGATGCATTCCTGCTCCGGCCGCAGGTAGCACCTTTTTTTCTTATAGTCATCGCCATTCCGGCTAACGCGTATTCGATTTTCACAGGGGATCAGTATCAGGCGTATCTGCCCGTTTTCCCGGTTCACCAGGAAGGAGCTGGGGGTGATGCCGCCGTGCGCAAAACCCTCGCGATGAAGCGCTTCCAGGGAACGGCTAATCTGAAGAATCATGCGAAGTGCGGATTTCAATTCCACCTTTCGGAAACTCTTCTCTCCCCGCAGGAGATCTTCCAGTGGAATTCCCTCGAAATCCTCCAATATGAAAGAATAGTCTTCCTCTCCCAGGAGAAGATCCCTGACCTGGAGCACGCCGTACAGATCAAGCTCCCTGAAGGTTTCGAATCCGTACTGCAGAATAACCCTTTCAGCGGCATTCAGAGGGCCATTGCGGCGCTGGTACACAAGGTGGAAAGTCGCGTCCTCCTCCCTGCTGCAGCGGACAAGGCTCGTTTGCTCCCCTTCGCTGATTTCCCTGATTAACTGATATCCCTTTATTTCCTTCATACCTGTTGTCCCTCACCGACTCCCCTCATATCGTTCATTATGTCCTTATTCAGATTCGTATGATCCCGGGGGAGAGACAGCGGCTTCACTCCCCTCCGCGGGAAAAATAGACACCCCGGCCCGGTTGGCCGATTTCCATCCCGCGAAGATAGAGATAGTAGACCCCCCCGAACATCGCCTCCGCCTTTCGACGGTCTCCGGCGATCTGAAGCAGCCATTTTTTCAGAGCCTGGGCGTAGAGTATCTCCTGCACCCCGTAACGCTCCCTGGTGACCTCACGGAGTGCCGCTGAGTCATAGCCCCCTTTCAGGGTGTCCGACTTCCAGTCCGCCAGGTAGATTTTTCCCCGGTACCGGAAGACCAGGTCTATTTTGCCCTTGATAAAACCCTCCGGCAGCGGTCCCTCCACCCCCGGCAGATTCTCATCGCCGGTCCCGGCGGGATAATAGAACTCCAGTTCGCTGAGGCGGTCTCCCTGCGTCAGCCGGCTGAACCGGAAGGGGAAGAGGTCCCCCTCTTCCTCCAGGCCCGGCAACGGCGCGTTGAGGACCGTCCAGAGAATCCGGACGATTTCCCCCTCCAGGGCATCACCCCGAACCAGGCCCCTAGCGGCAGACTGCTCCCGAAGGGAATATTTTTCAATCTTGAATCGGATCAGTTCCCGGAGATCAGGATCGCAGACCTCACCGTCACGCAGCATCGCCTGCGGCGAGCCCTGATCAAAGAGGGCAAAGTCCGTCTCCTCCAGAATTTCATGGAGCGCCAGCCCCGTTTCCCTGGTAGGAGGCAGAGGCGAGGCCGCAAGGTTCCCGGCCGATTCATCGATGAGCGACGCCGGTTCCCTTTCCTCACCGGGATACTCATCCTCATCCGGGGAGTTCAGTTCCGGGCGGAAATAACTCTCTGCCCGGGAACGGCCCCTCTTTTTCAGGGAACTGTAGGAATAGAGATTGACCCGCCGCTGTCCCACCGCCGAATCCACCACGGGAAAGAGCGGATCAGTGAGTAAAATCGAATCCTCCGCCGTATTCTCCGCAGCCATGGAGTCCGGCAGGGGATCGCAGGGCAGAAGGGGCGGCTGTTGAGGACTGAGGGGATTCCCATCGGGATCAAGAAACTGCACATCACCCTCCCCCCGGCAATCCGGCCAGGAGGCCTCCAGGGAATTGTAAAGGAATCGAGTAACGGGTCCCGCACCCCTGCGTGTTTTGTTGCGTCCCTCCTCTTTAGTTCCCCCGGAAGGTTCCAGCCGGGGCAGATAGAGCTTGCAGGAGGCCCGGGTCAGGGCTACGTAATAGAGCCGGCGGTCTTCCTCGTCGATCTCCCTGTGCCATTGCCTCTGGGCCTCCTCATCGCCGCCGAAATCAAAAACCTTGCCCTCCTCCCGGTGATAGACATGGCATACCGGAGGGCGGGTGTTCTCCGTGAATCCCCCCGCAAGGAAGACCACGGGAAACTCCAACCCCTTGCTGGCATGAATGGTCATGATCTGTACACGCCGCTCTTCCGTCTCTATTCTGTGCAGGTCCCCGTCCTCCGGCAACTCCGCCTCTCCCCGGCGGTAACGGCGCAGCAGTGCCAGGATGTCCCTCAATTCCATCTCCTCCCGCAGGGCCGCCTCTTCCAGATGCTGGGTGATTTGCAGAAAGTTGGTTATACGCCGCTCTCCGTCGTGCTGAAGGGCTTCGCGGAACATCAGCCCGGAATCCTCCAGGATCGACTGGAAGAAGACGGTCCATCGCCCCCGAGCGGCCAGATCTATCCATTTGTCATAAAGGCGCCGTACAGGATGTTCCGGGGGGGTCAGATCGTACTTCTGCAGTTCTTTCAGGGGTATTCCGAAAAACCGCGTCAGGAGGGAGGCCCGGAAGGCTCCCGTATCTGAGGGTTTTTCGATACCCCGGAGGAAATACAGGAGGTGGAGGGCCTCGCCGGATTCGTACACACCAGGCTTCTTATAAAAAGTACAGGGGACTCCCTCTTCCCGGAGATATCGTTCCAAAAGCGGGGCCTCGTTCTTTCCCCTCACCAGTATGCATATATCATCCCTGCGGAGAGGACGCGTCTCACCCTTGAAGGAAATCACGGGAGGCGAATCCAGCAGCCGCCGGCACTCCCGTGCTGTAAAGCGGGCGAAAACCCTTTTCGCCTCACTGGAACTGGACGAGGAGGTTATATCCACAATTAGGAGAGACCCTCTCCCGGCAGGGTTCTTATGAATCCGGGTAATCCGCTTGTCCTCCTCCGGAGCCTGAACGGGACTGTATCCTATCCCCGAATCACCGAACCAGCCGGATCCGAAAAGCCGATTCTGGACTTGGATCAGTCCCGGGAGGGAACGCCAGTTGACACCGAGCTTCACCATGGACGCCTTCCCCCTCGAGGCAAGCCGGCGAAACTCCTCCCTCGCCTTCAGATAGGTATGCACGTCCGCACCCCGGAACCGGTAGATGGACTGTTTGGGATCACCGATTATGAAGAGACGCTGTTCTTCCTCCAGAAAAAGCTTGCGGAAGATATTCCACTGCACGGTGTCCGTGTCCTGAAATTCATCGATCAGGGCATAGCTGTAACGCTCCCTCAGACGGCGCAGCAGGTGCCTGCCGCGGGAGGTTTGCGGGTCCAGGGCGCGGTCAACGCGACAGAGCATATCGTTATAGCTCATCCCCCCCCGGCGCCGCTTTTCGGCCTCCGCTTCCCTCTGCAGATCCAGGACCGCCCTCTGAAGGAACCCATACTTCAGTCTCCGGGCATTTTCCACCACCCTGTCGAGAGCCTCAACCAACCCACTGATTTCCGGGCATACTTCCGGATTGGGCCCTGACTTGGCATTCCATTTAACGTCACTCAGGAATCTGAAGCTTCGGGTTTTCTTGTATTTATCCTCCCCGGAGACCCGGCTCATGAAGGCCAGGTAGTCCTTGCGCCAATCATCCTCCTCCGAGCCCAGCACCTCCATGAGGGGGATGAGATAGTTTTTCAGATGAGCGTCCCTGCTATTCTTGGGAAAGTTCAGCCTTTCATACCGCCGGCAAAGCTCGCTCATGGACGGCTCTTCCGCATCTACGGGACCGGCCAGTTGCCTCACACATTTCCATCCCTCCCTGACCAGCTCCAGGAGGATCGCCGGGTCATCCTCCCGGCAGTCCGGGAGGAAACGGTCTCCGTAATCCCCCCGGTATTCCAGGGCTACGGATACGAGAAGACCCTCCAGCCGGCTGCGCTCTTCCCGGGCATCGTAATCGGGGTATCCGATCAGGGAGAGGATCAGTCCCAGATGCTCACCCCAGCAGAGGGGCCACTCCTCCCGCATCTGTCTTTGCAGGATATGATTATATCCGATCAAGTCGTCCTCAATCTCGTAACGGAACGTCTCGCCGTTTTCAAAGGCATAGAGCTGAAGAACATGATGACAGAATCCGTGAATGGTAAAGACCGACGCGCGGTCATAGGATTGCAGCGCCCGGACAACCGACGCTTTTTCCTCCCCCTCTGCTGTATCCTGTTCCTTAAGCAGGCTGTTCCGGATCCGCTCCATAAGCTCACCGGCGGCCTTCTCGGTGAAGGTGACCGTCAGGAGGGACTCCAGGGGGACACCCTTTTTGATAAGGCGCAGCACGATCTGCTCTATAGTGTAGGTCTTTCCGGTACCCGCCGAGGCTTCAATGACTGCATGGTGCTCCAGGGAGATGGCCGGCTTATCACTCATGATTGAAGCCCCTCCCTGGCGGACTTGACCCCGACGAAACGGAAAAGGGGCCGGTAGCGCTCCCGGGTCTTCGAGCGGAGGTCTTCCGGAAGTTCAAACGTCATGAGCGACAGGACCTCCTGCGTTTCCGTCTCCTCCTCCAGGCATTCCCGCACCTCCTCCAGAAACCTTTCATCCGAGTCTCCCCCCGGTTTTTCCTCACCGGAACAGTAGAGGGTATAGAGCTGGTATTTCAGAATCACCTTAAGGGGAAGGTAGTCGAAGCGGTCCTCCCGGAGGAAATCCCTCAGCAAAAAGTCCAGATAGCATCCTGCCTCCTCCCGGCTAAATAGGCATTCCCAGGCATAAAGCCCCTTGGGAGAATGAATGAAAACCCGGAAGGGCCTGTCCCCCAGGAGATCCGGGAGACACCTTCCTTCTCCGTCCGGGCTCTCAGATCGGAAGAGCACACGTCTGAACTCCAGTCACGAGTGGATATCTC
>CALCJG010000486.1 GCA_937967705.1 uncultured Spirochaetia bacterium | reverse complement strand
GACCGGGTCATTGGAGTAGCCGCTGGACACCAGAGCCCGGGCCGAGGGGTCCAGTTCCAGAATCTTCCGCACGGCCTCGCGCCCCCCCATGCCGCCGGGCACGGTGAGATCCATGATGACGGCAAAATAGGGGACCCCGTCCTCCTGCGCTTTTCTGTAGAGATCCACAGCCTCGGCCCCGTCCACGGCTTTGTCCACATCGTACCCGATATGCTCCAGCATGGTTCCTCCCACTTCGCGAATCATCTCCTCAACGTCCATCAGGAGAATCCTGCCCACAACGGGGTGTACCGAGTCACCGGAGACTTTTTCACCCTCCTCTCCGGGCTTACCCTCAGCGGCGGGAAGATAGATCGAGACCCCGGTACCTTCGCCCGGCGCGGAATCGATGAAGATGTATCCCCGGTGCTTCTTGATGATGGAATAGGAGACGGCAAGCCCCAGGCCGCTTCCCTTATCCCGTGTGGTAAAATAGGGATCGAAGATCTTCTCCAGATAGGCCTCGGGTATACCCTCCCCCTGATCGGCGATGAGGAGCCTCACATAATGGCCCTCAGGAGGTTTGCCCCTACTCGCATCGATATCAACGTTCTCCGCCGATACCGTAATCCGGCCGCCTTTTTCCATGGCCTGTTCGGCGTTGATGATGATGTTGTTGATTACCTGACGGATCTGCCCCTCGTCGATCTCCACGGGCCGGAGATCCTCCTCCAGGCGGAATTGGCATTTTACGGAGGAACCGCTCATGGAAAAGTTCACGGCATCCCGGATCAGGGGATTGAGCGACACCACCCTCTTTACGGGCTCCCCTCCCTTGGAAAACGTCAGGAGCTGAGCCGTGAGACTCCGGGCCTGCAGACAGGCGTTCTCGGCCACATGAAGTCTTTCGCCGGCACGGCCCTCTTCCGGCAGGAATTTCCGGGCCAGTGAGATGTTGCCCAGAATACCCGTCAGTATGTTGTTAAAGTCATGGGCGATCCCGCCGGCCAGGATGCCCAGGGATTCGAGCTTCTGAGTCCGCTGTATCTCCTCCTCCATCCTCTTCCTTTCGGAGATATCCCGCTCTACGCCGATGAAACCCTTGGGCCTTTTGCGGGCATCATAAATGATAGAGGAACTCAGTTCGGCATCGAAGGCGCTCCCGTCCCGGCGAAGCAGCCTGAATTCCAAATTCCTCACATATCCCCGGGCTATGGATCGCCTGAGAGCCCTCAACGCCCGCTCCTTGCCCTCGGGCGCGAAGAAATCGAACACGTTCCGCCCAATCAGCTCGCTCATCCCGCTGAAGCCGTGGAGAAGCACCGCCTGCTGATTGCAGAGAAGGATGTTGCCGTTCATATCGGTCAGGGTGATAGCATCCGGCGAGGTGTTCACCAGGGTCCGGTACATCTCCTCACTCTCCTTCAGCGCCTCCTCCGCTTTTTTCTGCATGCTGATGTCAATCATGATCCCGCGGACGCCTCTGACCTCACCGTCCTCCATAATAACGGAGGCATAGATATTCACGGGGAAAGTGGTCCCGTCCTTGCGCCGAGCCGTATATTCCCTGGTCTCCGGCACGCCACCGTTCATGCGCTGCTGCACGTTGCGCAGACCCGCATCCCGTTCTTCCGGCACGATCATGTCCAGGGCCGAGAGACCCGTCTCCAGTTCCTCCGGGGTATATCCAAAATACCTGTAGCCGGCGTCGTTGACGAAGGTTAGCCGGTAACCGCGGTCCATCTCGAATATCGTCTGGGGAAGCGAGTTGGCAAGATCCCGGTATTTGCGCTCGTTTCTCCTTAGGGCCTCCTCATATTTCTTCAGTTCGGTGATGTCCAGGCAGGAGGCCACGCTCTGATCTGTAGAGTCAATCATTCCCACGGTGAGATACATATGCCTTATGCCCCCGGAACGGTCCACAAAACGAAACTCATAGGTACCGGGCGTCTCCTCCGGTTTAATCCGGCGGCGGTGATGGTATTCGACCATGCGGTCCAGATCCCCGGGATGGACGAAGGCCGTCCACTTCATCCGGTTCTCTATCTCTTCCTTGGAATACCCGGAGAAACGGCTGAGTTCGCTGTTGCAGAGGGAGACCGTTGTGTCCTTTTCAAGGATGAGCATGGCGGTCCCGGTGTTTTCCACTATGGCGCGGTATTTCCGCTCCGAGGCATGGAGTACCTCCTCCGCCCGCTTCTTGTCGGTGATGTCCAGTATGAAGCCGTCCCAGATGATATCGCCCTCAGGGCGGGCATGGGGTATGGAGGAACCGCTCATCCATCTGACCCTGCCATCCTCCAGCCGTATACGGAACTCCTTGTTCCACTGGCAAAGATCCCGCGCAGATTCCTCAATGGAGACGAGGAGTCCCTCCAGGTCCTCGGGAACGATCAGACGGAAGGGAGTATCCCGATGATTCAGAATCTCCTCAACCCTCAGGCCGAAAAGCTCCTCCACTCCCAGGCTTACGAAGGGGAAGCTGTATTCCCCCTCAGGGCTCCGGCGGAACTGATAGACCACTCCCGGGATGTTGTCCGCTATGTCCAGATAGCGCCGCTCCGTTTCCTTCAGGCGCTCTTCAGCCTTCTTCTGGGCGGAGATGTCCCTAGAAATACCCATCACCCCGATAAGACGGCCATCCCGATCCGTGAGGGCGGAGGCGGAGAGGAGGGAGATGAAGATCTCTCCGTTCTTGCGCCGGTTGCGGATTTCCCTCAGCAATCCTCCCGATGCGAGAATGTCCTGATGGACGGCCTGGGATTCCTCCCGGTCAGCATAAAGCATCTCCACATGTCTGCCCAGCACCTCCCTACGGCGGTATCCGAAAGTCGCCTCCGCAGCCCGGTTGAAGTCGGTGATGCGCCGTTCCAGGTCAACGGCCACGATCATATCCAGAGAGCTTTCGAAGATGTTCAGGGCATGAACCGGAGCCCCCCCCCGCCCCAGAAGAACAGATCCCTCCGAGACGGCCTGTTCGAGGTCCGCCAGGCGCTCCCGGAGGCTGTTGATTTCCTGTAAAAGCTGTTTCTCTCTCTCGTCAGTCATGAGGTTATCATACCCCTACCCTCGCTGGTATAACCACTCCCCGGCCTATTGCAAATGCCTGCCCTGGGGCAAACCGCCTCATGATCCACAGGCCAAATTCTCCGGAAAGGGGATGAGGAAGCGAATTTTCCGATTTGGAACTCCATAGCATCATCTCAAGCATTATAACAGAGGGGTGAAATTTTTTCAAGAAATTGACAGCATCGTAGTACCCGTGCCTAATCGTGTGCAGTTTCCGGTTGACTTTTTTCCGTGAAGTGACATATTAATCCCCGGATACAGCACTTCCCGGCATTATCCCTCCGGGAAGCCCTGAGACGGCAAGGCCTTCCCTGATCAGAAACCATTCAGAGGCTTCGTTTTTCATGAATATTGAACAGCTTATTGGCTATTTAAAATCCCACGAACCCTTTATAAAACAGGTGAGCTTCTGGATGAAAACGGAGAGCACCGAGGGGAGCTTCGCCCCCTTTCCGGACGGCGCCGATGAGCGGTTAGTCGGGGAAAGATCGGAAGAGCGTCGTGTAGGGAAAGAGTGTAGATCTCGGTGGT
>CALCJG010000485.1 GCA_937967705.1 uncultured Spirochaetia bacterium | reverse complement strand
GCGGCGGCGATACCCCGGCCGATGCCGTACCCGCCGACGAGATGCGGGTCGCCACCGAGGAGCAGAAGTCCGCGGTCCTGGAAATATCCCGCGCCATCTCGGGCATCAACGAGATCACCCAGGAAAATTCCCTGGAGGCGGAAAAGCTCTTTTCCCATTCCCGGGAGGTTGAGGATCTGGCGGTTCAGCTGCGTAAGAAAGTGGACGGCCGGAACTCCTGAACATCACCCCCCTTTAATTTTGGAATCCCAGAGACGGGCCGCGTTGCGCGCCAGGCTGCGGAGGTTCTCCGCCGTCCGGGGCCTGAGCTCCTCCAGCGGGGCGGGGCGGTCGATGCAGGCGAAGGCCGCTGTGAGCCCGTGAGCGTAGAGTTCGGTGTGATCAGCCCGCAGGGAGCCGCAGAGGGCCACGCAGGGGACGCCGTGGCGGCGGCACTCTGCAGCCACGGTCCCCGCCACCTTGCCTGAGGCGGACTGTCCGTCCAGCCGGCCCTCACCCGTCACGACCAGATGCGCCTCCGGGATGCGCGGGGTCAGACCCGTCAGTTCCATCACGAAGCGAGCACCGCTCTCCCGGCGGGCCGAGGCGAAGGCATGAAGCGGCACTCCCAGACCTCCGGCCGCCCCGAGACCCGGCTCCGGGAGCACGCTCCTTCCCGAAACCTTTTCAACAAGGGAACCGTAGCGGCAGAGCGCCCGGTCCAATTGCTCCGCCAGTTCGGGACCGGCCCCCTTCTGAGGGCCGTAGATTTTTGCAGCGCCCTGTTCCCCGCAGAGGGGGTTTTCCACGTCGCAGAGCAGGGTAAAGCGCACCTGGCCGAGAGGTGGGCCGTCCTCCGGGGGGAGGATGCACTCCAGCCTTTCCAGGGCGGCCCCGCCGGGGGGCAGGGACAGGCCGTCGGAATCCAGCAGGGAAAAACCCAGGGCCTGGAGAATCCCCGCGCCGCCGTCGCTGGTGGAGGAGCCGCCCAGGGTGAGGAGGAAGTCGCGGTGCCCCCGTTTGATGAGCTCCCGGAGAAGGATGCCCACTCCGATGGTGCTGGTGCGGGCGGGGTCGCGTTCCTCCGGGGCGAGGAGCGGCAGGCCGATGACGGCGGCGGTCTCGAGGAGGACCCTGCCGTCGGGGAGAATCCCCGCCGGGGCGGAGATCGGCCGCAGCAGGGGGTCCCGGGTGTCGATGAAGATCTTCTCGCCTCCCGTGGATTCCAGCACCGTGTCGAGGGTTCCCTCGCCTCCGTCGGCCATGGGGTATACCTCCGGCAGCCAGTCCCCCGGTGCCTCCCGGAAACCCGCCGCGATGGCATCACCCGCCTGCCTTGCGCTCAGGGACTCCTTGAAAGAGTCCGGGCAGATGAGGACGAGTTTTTTCATGATGGTTCCCCCCGCTGTGGTCTGGTTTTCCCTTTTATCTGGGAAAAATAAGCCTGCCACAGGATAACAATATTGACAACTGAAAATTATCGTGATTAATGACGTATCGCTTGAGGTGTGAGGGTGACGGTGGACATGCCCGGCCGCGGAAGGGAGCGAAGACGATCCCGCGGTCTTGCCGTGCTACGATGCCCGGGAACAGGAGGAATGAGAAAGAGAGCGCAATTATTAATTGACTGGCTCGGCCGCGTCCGGCAGAAATCCGAGATCTACCGGTATATTTCCTACATAACCATCTCCATCCTGCTGGGAGTCTTTGCCGGTTCGGGGGCCATACTCTTCCACTATCTCCTGGAGAAGATGCGTTCCATCTTTGAGCCGCCCCATTTCTCACGTGTCTTTTCCGTGAGCAACGTTTTCATCTTCGTCCTTCCGGTCCTGGGCGGAATCATCATGGCATCGATGACCCGCTACATGCCCGCCCTGGCCCGGCAGCAGGGGGTGGTGAGCGTCATCAAGGCGCTGATCATCAAGAACGGCTACATCTCCCCCCGGGTGACCCTCTTCCACCTGGTGGCGCCCATCATCTGTATCGGGACGGGGGCCCCCCTGGGTCCCGAAGGTCCGGCCGCCAAGATCGGCAGCGGCTTCGGCTCATTCATGTCCCAGACGCTGGGGCTTACCGGCAAGGAGATGAGGATGTACACCGCGGCCGGTGCGGGGGCGGCCATATCGGCGGTCTTCAACGCTCCGATCGCCGGGGTATTCTTCGGGATCGAGGTGATCCTGCTCAATGATCTCAAGAACCAGGCCCTCTCGGGGCTCATCATCTCCTCGGTGGTGGCGGACATCCTTTCCCGGGCCGTGCTGGGGAACAAACATGTCTTCAGCATTCCTTCCTATCAGCTGGGGAGCATCGGGGATTATCCCTTCTTCCTGCTGCTCGGCATCTTCTGCGGGGTTCTCTCTGTTCTCTATTTCGGGATGTCCCGATTCTTCGGTGACCTGCTCAACAACCGGCTCAAGATCACCAACGAGTATCTCAAACTCCTGCCGGTCTGCCTGATCTTCGGGGTCGTGCTCATCAAGTATCATCAGCTCTACGGCATCGGCTACAATACCATCAATGATGTGATCGCCAGCCGAATCCCCTTCGAGACCATCGGGGTCCTGCTGATACTCAAGATCGTTTTCGTGGCCCTTTTCCTCAGGGCGGGGTCCAACGGCGGGATCTTCGCTCCCGCCCTGATGATCGGGGTCATGCTGGGCTACTGCTTTGCCGTGGTGGTCAATTTTCTCTTTGCCACTCATCTCAATCCCGTGGTCTTTGCCCTGGTGGGCATGGGAGGCGTTCTCTCGGGGATCAACTCCATCCCCCTCACTTCCATGATGCTGGTCTTCGAGGTCACCAACGATTACCGCTTCATCCTGCCCCTGATGCTGGTTTCCGTCATCGCCTATCTCGTGGTTACCTATGTCAACGGCGGTACCACCTACGCCCTGGAGCTGAGGGAAGACGGGATCGATGTTTCCAAGAGGGGGGAGATGGATCTGCTGGGGAAAATCAAGGTGAAGGAGCTGAAACGCACCGACATGGAGCTGGTCAATTACCGGACTCCCTTCCGCGACCTGATGCAAAACCTTTTGGACTCCAGCTACGGGGATGTCTTCGTGGTGGCTGATCATAAAGAGCTTTACGGGATCGTCTCTCTCAAGGAGGTGCGCCAGGCCCTCATCTCCAGCGACCTGGTGGACCTGCTCATAGCCGGGGACATCAGCACGCCGGTACCCACGGTCAGCGAGGAGGATCCCGTGTCGCTGGCCATACAGAGGATCGAGGAATACGACATAGAGACCATTCCCATCGTGCGCATGGGCGCCCACAGGAACATCACGGGATTCCTCACGCGCCAGGACATCCTGCGGGCCTACAACAAGCAGCTGGACACCTGGGAGACCGATCAGTTCCTGGGTTCCCTGGGCGGGAAGAAATGACAGAACTTAATGAAAAAGTAAGAATACCCTATCAGGACGGAATATGATGACGAGCGGCATGGAATGGATTTACGATGAGATGCGGCAGATCGGTACGGATTATGCCAGCGTGGAGGAAGTGGAACGTTACGACCAGCGCATGGCCAGCATTCGCGACGTGAAGGCCGAGAATGAGGAGATACTGAATCTCCTCGAGCCGAAGGGCGAGGGCGTTTTGCTGGAGCTGGGTTCGGGGACAGGGGAGCTGGTCCTGAGCGCCTCGGAGCGGTACCGGGAGGTAGTGGCGGCGGATGTCTCCACCGTAATGCTGGAATACGCCCGGCAGAAGGCCGGTAAGAGGGAGCGGAAAAATATACGCTTCATTCAGTCGGGGTTTCTCAACTGCCCGGAGCCGGAGGACCATTTCGATGCGGTGGTCAGTCAGCTGGCGCTGCATCACCTCCCGGATTTCTGGAAGATGATTGCCCTCAAAAAGGTCTTCGGCCTCCTGAAGGGGGGGGGGCGGTTTTTCCTCCGGGATGTGGTTTTCTCCCTTCAGTTGGAAAAATACGAAAAGACGGTCCAGTACGCCCTGGAGCAGATGACAGAATCGGGCGGCGAGGCTATGGGACAGAGCTTTGCACGGCATATACGAAGCGAGTATTCCACCTACGACTGGATCATGGAGGAGATGCTCTACCGGGCGGGGTTCGATATAGAGCTGGCCGATTACCGGGAACATTTCATCGCCGTCTATCTCTGCCGCAAGGGAAAGGGCCGGGCCTGATCCGTTACTGCCCTACCGGGTTCCCCCCCGGGTTTTCAGAAAATCCGCCATCTTTGCCTCCCCGCTGATCAGCGCTACGGAGAGCGGTGTGGACCCTGCGGGATAATCCCCATGGGGGGAACGGGTCCTCTGATTGATGCGAGCCCCCTTTTTCAGCAGGAATTCCGCCATTTCCTGATTTCCTGCCTGGGCCGCGTAATGGAGGGCGCACCATCCCCGCCGGTTGAAGGCCCGGATATCGGCGCCCTTTTCCCCCAATATGCGGACGATCTCCATCCGGTTAAAAAGAGCCGCCAGGGTGAGAGGGGTTTCCCGGTTGATGTCCCGGTCCTGCAGTCGGGCTCCCGCCTCGACGAGCGTCCGGACTGCCCCCGGGCTGTTCCAGGACACGGCCTCAATGAGTGGTGTCCGCCCCTCGGAGTTCAGGGTGTTGAGGGCGGGACGGCGTTCCAGCAGTATCTTCAGGTATGCGGGGTCCTGTTTCCGGGCCGCGTAATGGAGGGGAGAGCGGCCCTTATCGTCTTTCAAATCCACCGGTGCTCCTTCTCTCACCAGACTCCTCACGGTCTCCAGCTCTCCCTCATCGATGGCCCGGTGCAGGAGGGTAAGGCTCCGGAAATAGGTCTCCTGCCCCATGCCGATGTCCCGGGTCCGGATGTCGGGATATCCCATCTCGGGCCTGTCGGGGTAGAAGGCCAGGATCACCCCGTTTATCTTCCGGGAAAGGAGCCCCTTTTCCTCCAGCGTAAAAAGGGGATGTCTCTTTTTTTGGCCCTTCAGGGGAAAGGCCGCCTCCCTGCGGCTCCAGCCCATCCAGAGATATTCGGGAAGAAAGCGGACATAGCGATAGGAGACTGAGATGTCCAGATCCCGACGTGCCTCCTCGATTCCCTCCTTGGTGATCTTGTGGGCCACGTAAGCGCCCCCGGCGAATCCCGCTCCGATGACCCCGATGCCGGCGCCTACGGCGTAGGCGCTCTCCGCCTTCATCCCCAGGTAGAGGATTCCCAGCCCGGCTCCCGTACCTGCAGCGGCCACTCCCACTCCGGCGGTTATGCCCACCAGGGTTCTGGTGCCGGTCTTGATGCCGCTGCCCAGCAGGCTCTGGCTGTAGCGGGAGTCCTTAAACGCGTCCCGGAGTGCGTTGTCACGCCGGAAGTGGCGGCGGTACCAGTAGGAGGAATCCGGCGAGATGCGGAGGGGGATGAGGCGGTTCTTCGCGTCCCTCATGCTGATTGGGCTGCGCTCCCCCTCGTAGCGCCATTTGAGATGCCGGGCGCCCCGGAAGGGATTGGCGTTGGGTTTGGGGTCCCAGGCCGGTTCCGGGCCGGTTCCCCCTAGCAGGATTACGAGGTTTTTCGGGGGCTCTTCCATTCTTATGAGCTCGTCCTGCCACTTCAGGGAGGGATCGCTGTCCCGCGCAACGCGCAGGTCCACCCGCGCCTCGTCCCAGTGTCCGCAGAGGGTCCACATCCCCGCCATGATGAGGCGAAGAAGGGGGTCGTCAAAGCGTCCCTCCTCGCTCCAGTTCATACTCAGAAGGCCGGAGGCGATCTTCGCCTCCACGGCGGCCTTCTCAGGATCGCCCCTCAGAGAGTATCCCCATGAGAGGAGCAGGTGCATCCAGACTATCTCGTGCTCCGAGGCGTAGTAACCCTCGGGCGTGTCCAGGTAAAAAAGGGTCTTGATGTCCCGGGTCACCTTGAAGCGGACCTGCCGGTCCGCCTTCACTGCGTACGCGGCCAGTTTGTCGATGTCCGGTTCCCCCGCCAGCAGGCGCAGATACGTCCACTCCATGAGCTTTATGAAGGTGCCTTCCTCCCCCCTGGGCAGATTGAATGCTGCGTAGCGGGGGTTATTCTGCCTGAGGTGTTCCGACGGCGTGTAGTAATCCTGCCTCGTAAGAAGCTGGGGACTCTTGCATCCCGCGGCATGCAGAACGAAAAGAAGGAGGAGGGTGATGACCGGGAGGGGGAAAAGGACCTGCGATGCGGGTTTCTGTTCCGGTTTCATGGCACTCGGAGTGACGGGCTTCCGTCAGCCGGAGATGAATTCCCGTTCGAATTCGGTTCGAGTCTTGATGACGAAAAATTTTTCCAGGCGGATCAGCTTGAGGACCCGTAGGACCTCCTCGTTGAGGTCCAGCAGTATCATCCGGATTTTCCGGTTGACGGTCTTGTTGAAGAATTTTACGAGGGACCCGATGGCCGAGGAATCGAGATAATCCATGGCGGAACAGTCCAGAGCCAGTATCGAGGGCCCCTTTTCCAGGGCTTCGTTCAGGGCCTCCTCCACCTGATGGAGATTGTCCAGGGTAAAACTGCCCTGCACGGCCACGCTGATTATCCCGCTCTGAATTTCCTTGATGGAGATGCTGGACTTCATAGATTGCTCCCGTTCTCGTTCTGTAGTCCCGGCTGCCCGGGGTTCTCGCCTCTGTTGCCGGTGGTGCGCATTCTGATATATTGTTGACGTATGCTTCCTGTTTGCGTACCCTGCGAGAGTAAAAGGTCACATGCACATCTGTCAATGAAATTTATGGAGGACGGGCAATTTTCTATGGCGAGACAACGGATAAAAACCCGGCAGGTCCGGGCGGGAAATCTCCTGATCGGCGGGGACGCCCCCGTCTCCATTCAGTCCATGACCAACCTCCCCATTGAGGATGTGGAGGGAACCATCGGGCAGATACGCCGTCTGGCCGATGCCGGGGCGGACCTCGTTCGCCTGGCGGTGCTCAACGAGGATGCTATCCCCTGCCTGGCACAGATACGCCGGGCCGTGGACCTTCCCCTCTCGGCGGACATCCATTTCAATTATCGCCTGGCTATACGGGCCATGGAGAGCGGGATCAACAAGGTGCGCATCAATCCCGGCAATATCGGCTCCCGGGAGAGGGTCCTGGAGGTGGTCCGGGCCGCAAGGGAACACGGCGTTCCCCTGCGTATAGGGGTCAACGGGGGGTCCCTGGACCGCACCCGGTACCCCGACGGCTCGCCGCAGTCCCTGGCGGACTCCGCCCTGGATCATGTAAAAATCCTGGAAGACGCGGGATTCCAGGACATCGTCGTCTCCCTCAAGTCCTCCGATCTCTTCCAGACCATCGAGGCCAACCGGCTCTTCAGCCTGCAGCGGGATTACCCCCTGCATGTGGGTCTCACGGAGGCGGGTTACGGGCTGGGCTGCATCGTGCAGAGCAGTCTGGCCATTGGTCACCTGCTGCTCATCGGGATGGGGGACACCGTCCGGGTATCCATGACCGGCGACCCGGTGGAGGAGATCGCCGTGGCGGCGCGGATACTCCAGAGCGTGGGGGAGCGTTTCGTGCCGGTCAGGCTCATCGCCTGTCCCACCTGCGGGAGGACCGATCCGGAGGTAAACCTGCTGGAGATCGCCCGGGAGGTGGAGGAGGATCTGCTGCATCGTTACGGAAGGGACCTGGCGGAGAGGAAAAGGACGCTGACGGTGGCGGTGATGGGCTGTGAAGTAAACGGACCCGGTGAGGCTTCCCACGCCGACGTGGGCATAGCCGGGGCGAGGAACAACTCCTTCCTCCTCTTCGCCGGGGGACAAAAACTGAAAAAGATACCCCGCTCCGAGGTGAGAAGCGCCCTGGCTGCAGCAGTCGAAGAACTCCTTCAGCGGTGGTAAAATATCCGGGGGGTCAGTCCTCTTCGCCGTTGGTCGTGTAGGTCTCCAGGATCTGGTACAGTTCGTCCCGCCGCCTGCGCAGCAGCTGTCCCCGGTAGGTGTCCTTTATCTTCAGAGGGCTTTCGAAGGTGTCTATGGTCTCTATCATCAGCTGTACGGGGTCCTGCTTGATGCGGGCCTCTCGGATCTCGTCCGGTGTGGGCAGTATGATGGCGTAGAGGGAATAGGGCGTGTGTATGAGGGAGTGCCCCCGGTTGAGATAGGCCTGGGAGAATCCCCCGTCGATGTTGATGGCCCTGCCGTCCGGGGAGGCCAGCTTTTCCCCTTTGGAGATATCCACCGGTGTGTGGCCGTAGACGATGCGCCGGGCGCCTAATTCCTTCAGAATCATGTCCATGAACTCCGGCTTCTTGAGGTTTTCCGCCCAGTAGAGGAGCTTTTCCTTATGGGTGGCCTTGTCCTTGAAGAAGTAGCGTTCGAAGGTCTTCATCGCATTTTTGCCGAAGAAGGGCGATTTGGCCCCGCACCAGAGGTAGAACATGAGAGCCAGATCCGCCGGGTTCTGAGGTTTGTCCTCCAGGTAATTCGCCCCCACCCCCTTGACGGTGGCCTCGATATGGTCCAGCAGGGCCTTCCCCTTCCTTCCCAGAAATACCTCGAACTGGCCGTCCTCCGTGCTGGGGATGAGGGCGTGGAGGTTGAAGATGTAATTGTTGATGTGATAGAGCTTGCCGTCTTCGAAGAGGAATTTCATCAGGTGGCGTATCTTGTGGCTGCTGGTGAACTGATAAGCCAGATCGTCGATGATAAAACGCTCTTCGTCGGTCAGCTCAATGGGATTGTCGAGGTCGAGGGTGGGGAAGTCGGTGTCGGTCAGGCCCCCGGTATCGCCGGATTTCAGCATTCTCGCGAGATTCTCCAGTTGGAGACGGGATTCCATCCCCAGCTCGGGATTGTCCCTGATGGTCTTCTCCTCGAGCTTGAACTGGATTAGGGCCAGGGTCTTTTCCATCTTCCGGGAGATGTCCATCTTGGCCTTGAAATTGCCGCTTATCTCCCCCGGATAGAGCTTCCGGGCAAATTCCTCCAGCCGGCTGATGTCGATGTCCAGCCGTTTGAGGAACTTCAGGTTGTCGTACCGCACGCTTATCCTCAGGGCCTCGGCGATGAGGGACTTGTTCCCCGCCGCCGCCCCCATCCAGAGAATGTCGTGATTGCCCCAGACGAAGTTGACGTATTTCTTGATGTCCTTCTGGCTGAGAATGCGCAGGATCTTGTCCGGCTCGTCCCCCCGGTCGAACACATCACCCAGCACCAGGAGCTGTCCCAGTATGACCTGTTTCACGGTTTTACAGAGGGCGGAGATGACCCGGTCGGCGATGACTTCGTTTTCATAGACCAGGTTGGGAACGGGGTAGTTGAGGAAGAGGTTTTCGAGGACCAGCCTCAGATCGCTGTTGATGCTCCGGCGTATGGAGTCGAAGTCCTTAATGTTCTGAACGCGGTACTGGACGATTTTCACCAGGGCGGAGATGATGTCCTGGCGCTCCATGGAAAAATCCCCCTGGCGGAAATAGCGCTCCTTGCGGATGACGCGGCCCAGGTAATCGATTTTCTCTGAGGAGAAGGTCCGGGGGAGGGCCTCCTGGCATATCTTCCAGACCAGGCCGAAGCGTCCCTTGAGGATGGAAACGAAGCGTTCCCCCGCCCCGTGGGGATCGCTGATCCACATGGTTGTGTCAATATTGGACTCCAGCTCGATCTCTATTTCGGTTATTTCCCTGATGATGTCATGAAGCGAGGTGATGGTTTTCGAGGAAGTCATCGGGCCCTCCTTGCCGCAAATCGATGGGGATGAAATATTGTGGCACAGGTCTACTCTAAAAGGGCGGGGGGATGGCTGTCAATTGTTTTCTTCAGGGGGTGATGGGCGGTCTACATGATCTTCCCGCCGGCATCGTCGATCTCGATGTCCTCCAGAACCTCCTTGAGGGTCTCCTCGTCGGATCTGTGGGCGGCCTTTTCCAGTCCCATGGCCAGGGCGAAGACCTTGCGCTTTACGTATATGGGCGCCCCGGTCCTCAGGGCGATGGCAATGGCGTCGCTGGGCCGGCTGTCGATGTCCAGGGATTCGTTTTCCGCCGAGAGGCTGATGTTGGCGTAGTATATGTTGTCCTTCAGGTCGTGGATGCAGATGGATTTGACGTCGTAGCTGAGGTCGCGGAGAATGTTGACCAGCAGATCGTGGGTGAGGGGGCGTACAGGCTTTTTCCCCTCGAGTTCGATGGCGATCATGCTGGCTTCCAGGGGGGCTATAAGGATGGGAAGGATGTCCTTGGTCTCCATGTCCTGCAGCAGCACGATCGGGGCCCCGCTGTCCTGATCCAGAAAAATATTGACTACCTTGACTTCCGCCAGCGACATGCCTCTCCTCCCCTCTCTCAACCGCTATTACTATAGTATAGCAGGAGAGGGCAATTATCAAGAAAAATGGGGATAAAAGAGGGGGGAACCCCCTTTTTTGACCTCCCTGGGTTCTTTGCCGTCATGGAATGATCTTTATTTCCGCGGAAATGTCCTGGCTCTCATGTCCCCGGGAGGGAAGAGGCCTTACGCGGTCTCTTCCAGGGAGCGCAGCAGGGACCGGACGCCGGGCAGTTTTTTTCGGTTTAGGGCCTCAATGACGGCGGTCCCCATGATGAAGCCGTCGGCGTGTTTGAGGGCCGTCGCGGCCGTGGCCCGGTCGCGAATCCCGAAACCCAGAACCACCGGAACCCGGCTGTGACTGCGGGCCAGGGCGATCTTTTTCTGTGTCTGCGCATCCAGGGAGAGAGCGTTGCCCGTAATCCCCCGGATGGATATACAGTAGAGAAAACCCGAGGCGGCGGTGGCGATTTTCCTTATCTGCTCCTCGGTGTTCTCCGGCGTGATGAAGGAGATCAGGTCCACGCCCTCCGGGCGGAAGGCCCTGCGGAAGGGGGCCGATTCCTCGAAGGGAACGTCCGGAAGAATGACGCCGCTGACCCCGGCTTTCCGGCAGAGGGAGGCGAAGGGGGCCGCTCCCCGGCTGTGTACGATGTTGGCATAGGTCATGAAGAGGAGTTTTTTGCCTGCCGGCGCTCCGTCCCGGATCCGGCGCACGCTCCGAAGGAGGTCGTCCATGCGGAACCCCTTTTCGATCAGTTCATGGGCCGCCCGCTCAATCACCGGACCGTCCGCCACGGGATCGGTAAAGGGAATGCCTATCTCCAGGAAATCGAAATGCTTCAGTCCGTAAAGAGCCGTCTCCACGAAGAGCTCAGCGCCGGGATAATTGCCCATCAGGTATAATCCATTGTAGCCTTTCATATTTCTGTCTCCTCCAGTATGATTCCCAGATCCTTGTCGCCCCGTCCGGAGAGGTTGATCAGCACCTTCTGATTTTTAAAACGGGCCCTTTTTGCCATCACGTAACCCAGGGCGTGACTGCTCTCCAGGGCGGGAACGATCCCCTCGTGCCGGGCCAGGGCCAGGCAGGCCTCCAGCGCTTCGCGGTCGCTGCAGGTGACGTATTCCGCCAGCCCTTCGTCCTTGAGGTAGCTGTGTTCGGGGCCCACGCCGGGATAGTCCAGTCCGGCGGATACGGAGTGGACGGGGAGCACCTGTCCCTCGTCGTCCTGAAGCAGGTAACTCCGCGTTCCGTGCAGTATCCCAGGCCTGCCGAGACTGATGCTGGCGCTGTGATCACCGGGCCTGTGCGAGCGCCCCCCGGCCTCCACGCCGATCAGCCGGGTACGGCTTCTGCCGGCGTAGGCGTGGAAGAGGCCGATGGCGTTGCTGCCCCCCCCCACGCAGGCGAGGGCGAAGTCCGGGTCTTCCCCCAGAAGGCGTTTCATCTGGGCCCGGGCCTCCCGTCCGATTACGGTCTGGAAATCCCTCACGATGCGGGGAAAGGGATGCGGTCCCGCCGCGGTCCCTATGAGATAATGGGTGCTTCGTATGTTCTTGACCCAGTCCCGCAGGGCCTCGTTCATGGCGTCCTTGAGGGTCTTCCCGCCCGTTTCCACCGGGACCACCTCGGCTCCCAGGAGCATCATGCGCTTCACGTTAGGCGCCTGCCGTTTCACGTCCAGGCTGCCCATATAGATGAGGCACTTCAGTCCCATGAGGGCGCAGACGGTGGCGGTGGCCACGCCGTGCTGCCCTGCGCCGGTCTCGGCGATGATGCGCTTCTTGCCCATGAAACGGGCCAGTAGTATCTGCCCCAGGGTATTGTTCAGCTTGTGCGCTCCTGTGTGGAGCAGGTCCTCTCTCTTGAGGAATATCTCCGCTCCCAGCGAGGAGGAGAGGCGGCGGGCATGATACAGCGGCGTGGGGCGGCCCGCGTAGTTCTTCAGGAGATTGTCCAGCTCCCGCTTCATCTCCGGGCTCTTGCGGAAAGCCGTATAGGCCCTTTCCAGTTCCAGCAGGGCGTTTATGAGGGTCTCGGGGATGAATCGCCCCCCGTAGGGCCCGAAGTATCCTTTATTGTCCGGTAATGGTTTCATAGTCCTTAACCTCGTTGAGTAATTGGAGTATCTGCCGCATGAGTGCTGCGGACTTCTTACCGGGAGCCTCCTCGATTCCCGAAGAGATGTCCAGGCCGTAGGGGGAAACGGTCCTGAGGAGGCGGGCCAGATTGCCCTCGTTGATTCCTCCGGCGATGATGGTCCGGTCGAGATAGGGAAAGTCCTTCAGGTAGCGCCAGTCGAAGCTTTCCCCCGTTCCGCCGTACTGGTCCGGCCGGAAGGCGTCCAGCAGGATGAGATCGTCCCGTCCCGGTTCGGTGATTTTTTCCAGGTCTGCAGCTTCCCGGATCCGGTAGGAACGGATCAGCGGCAGGTACCCCTGGAGAATGCCGAAGAGGGAGGGGTCGTAGAGCTGTATGCGGTCCAGGTTGACGCACTGGCAGATGTCGATGATCTCGTCCGCGGGGCTTTCCACGAAAACGCCGATTTTCTCCTTGCCCGAAAGGTGGAGCATCCGGGAAAGATCGATGGCCTTCCGGGGCGAGATATAGCGCCGGGAGCCGGGGTAGAAGACGAAGCCCACGGCGCTGACCGGAAGATCCCGGACGGCCTCGATGTCATCCGGTCGGGTAAAACCGCAGAATTTAATGAACATGGCAGAGCTCCTTGATCATGGCCTGGGGATCCCCGGCACGCATGAGGGACGTGCCTATGAGGAAGAGGTTTACCTTTGCCGCGCTGCGGATTTCCCGGATGTCCCCGGACGTCCCGATGCCGCTGGCGCAGACGGGCTCTATCCCCTCCGGCAGGGCCTTCAGCGTCTCCAGGGCCAGGGGTCTGTCGAGAACCAGGGTTTCCAGGTTGCGCGTGTTGACCAGCAGGAAGCCGGGGTCAAGATCCAGTACCGGCGGCAGTTCCTCCCTCCCGTGTACTTCTACCAGGGGGAGCAGCCCCCGGTCAAGGGTAAAACGGTAGAGCTCCGCGAGACGCTCCGGGGAGAGGGTGCGGGCGATGAGTAGGACCATATCTGCCCCGTTCAGGTCCGCCGCCTCTATCTGCTCCTCGAAAAAAACGAACTCCTTGCAGAGCACCGGGAGATCGCAGGCCGCCGCGGCATGGCGGAGATCCTCGAAGCTGCCGGAAAAGAAGTTGCCGTCGGTCAAAACGCTCAGAGCCCTGGCCCCGCCCGCGGCATAGAGCCGGGCCTGGGCCGCCGGGTCTGCCGCCCGGATGGGCCCCGCTGAGGGTGAGCCCTTTTTGATCTCCGCAATCACCCCGATTCTCCCGATCCCTGGTTCCAGGCGCCTTCGGGGCCGGGTGCGCGCCGGCAGCTCTTTCAGGCTCCTTCGCAGGGCCGGCAGCTCCTCCCGCTTCAGCGCTTCCATGCCCTTCAGGCTGAACGTTCGGGGCATGTCTCTATCCCTCCTGCAGTTCGCGGACTTTCCCGTAAACCCTGCCGCTTGTAATAAAATCAAGGGCTTCCCGGTAGCAGCTGTCGAAGTCCCCGCCCCTCTCCATCGCGTAAAGGGCCAGGGCGGTGTTCATGGCCAGCAGCCGGTTGAGGACGTCCGGTCCCTTGCCTTTTGCGGTCTCCAGGAAGATCCCCGCGTTGCCCTCCGGGGAAAGGTGCGAGGGGAGGGAATCCGCCTCCGCCGGATCGATATAGCGCGAGGGGTCGATGCAGAAATGCGTTATCCGCTCACCGCGCACATCGTAGACCAGCGTGGGCTCCAGGGGGGATATCTCGTCCATCCCGTTCCGGGCCGAGTAGAGCAGCACCCGGTCGTAATCCATCTGCGAGACCACCTCGGCGTAGAGGGGCAAAAAGTGGGGGCTGAAGACCCCGATCATCTGCCGACGGGGGAAGGCCGGGTTGGTGATGGGTCCCAGGTAGTTGAAGATGGTGCGCATGGCGAGCTTTTTCCTCACCGGCATGGCGTACTTCATGGCCGGGTGGTAGTTGGGGGCAAAGAGGAAGATGAAGTTGTGCCGGCTGAAGTAGTCCCCGGCCTCGGCGCCGGTCAGGTTGATGGGAATGCCCAGGGCCTCCAGGAAATCGGCGGAACCGCTGTTGCTCGACACCGAGCGGTTGCCGTGCTTGGTGATGCCTATCCCCATGGAGCTGAGGATGAGGGCCACCGCGGAGGAGATGTTGAAGGAGTGCGAACCGTCCCCCCCCGTTCCGCATGTGTCGAAGGTCTCTGCACCCTCCAGCTCGATGCGGCTCGCAAAGCGGCGCATGGAGCGGGCGGCGCCGGCTATCTCAGCGGCTGATTCCTTGCGCTGCTTCATGGCGACGAGGATCGCGGAGAGCTCGATGTCCGAGACCTCACCGCTGAAGACGCTGTTGAAGAGCTGCTCGCTCGTTTTGGAATCCAGAACCTGCCCCTCGGCGAGGGAGACTATGAGTTTTCCCGTATTAATGCTTTCTTGAGTGTTCATGGGCACCTCTAATAAAATTTTTTATGATGGTCATGCCGTTTTCCGACAGATGGGATTCGGGGTGAAACTGGACGCCCCAGAGATAGCGCTCCCGGTGGCGGAGGGCCATGATCTCCCCGTCGGAGGAGCGGGCCTTGATCTCGAAGCAGTCCGGCAGTGTGGCTTCCTGGGCCACCAGGGAGTGGTAGCGGACCGCCTGAAAGCGCTCGGGCAGCCCTTCGAAGAGGTCGCCTCCGAAGTGCGTGATGGTATCCGTTTTGCCGTGCATGATCTTCCCGGCGCGGACGACATCACCCCCGAACTGATAGGCCATGGCCTGCATGCCCAGGCATACGCCGAGCTGGGGAAGCTCCGGATGGAGCCGGAGGATGTCCAGGGTGATTCCCGAGTTGTCCGGGGACGATGGCCCGGGGGAGAGGACGACGCCGGTGTAGCGGCTGAAGTCCACCTCGTCGAGGGGGTCGTCGTTGCGGATGATCTCCATCTCCTCACCGCACTGGAGGAAGTACTGCACCAGGTTGTAGGTGAAGGAATCGTAATTATCTACCATGAGAAACATGAACGGCCTCCTTTTTTTCGGCGTGGGCGTACTGCAGGCTCACGGAGAGGGCGCGGAGCTTGCTGCGGATCTCCTCGTATTCCTTCTCGGGAACGCTGTCGTAAACGATGCCGGCCCCGGCCTGAACATAGCGCTCTTTGCCGTTGAAAACGGCGGTACGTATGGTGATGCAGGTGTCGAGGTACCCGTTGTAGCCCAGGTAGCCCACGGCCCCGGCGTAGATGTCCCGGGGATGATCCTCCATCTCGTCGATGATCTCGATGGCCCGCACCTTAGGCGCCCCGGAAACGGTACCGGCGGGAAAGGTCTCCCTCAGGACGTCCACCATGTCCCTGTTCTCCGAAAGGCGGCAGGTGACCAGGGAGACGAGATGGATGACGTGGGAGTAGTCCTCGGGGATCATGAAGTAGTCCACATTGACGGTGCCCCCGGCGGAGATGCGCCCGAGATCGTTGCGCGCCAGGTCCACCAGCATCAGATGCTCCGCCCTCTCCTTGGGGTCCTGAAGGAGGCGTTCCTTGTTTTCCAGGTTTTCCCGGCGCGTACCTCCCTGAGGGACGGTGCCGGCTATGGGCTTGAGGAAGACTTTGTCGCCCTCGGCCTTGACGTGGATCTCCGGGGAGCTGCCCACGATGGCGAGGTCCTCGGATTTCAGAAAGAACATGTAGGGGGAGGGGTTGACGGAGCGAAGCTTGAGATAGAACCGGTAGGGATCGATCTCCTCCTGTATGTCGGCGCGCAGGCTCAGCACCACCTGAATGGCCTCACCGGAGGCGATCATCTCCCTGACGGCTTCCACCTTGCCCAGGAAATCTTCCCGGGGCGTGCGGAAGTTCAGGGTGATTTCCTCGGGCTGCGAGGGCAGGTAGGGGACCGAGGTCTCCCGTACCAGGGTGATGATCTCCCTCTCCATCTCCGCGAGCCTCAGGAGGGTCTCGTTGTAGAGTTCCTCGATCGGGAGGCCGGGTTCCGGGTAGAGGCAGGTGGCGATGTAGTATCGGTCCTTCGCGTTGTCGTAGATGATGAAGTCGTCGATGTCCATGAGGAGCGCTGCGGGCTTGTGCGGGCAGTTCCTCACAGGCCTGCGGAGAATGCCGGTATGATTGACCATCTCAAAGCCGAAATAGCCCGCCAGTCCGCCGCTGAAGTTGCCGAAGCGGCTGTAGTTGGGGGATCTGTAACCCGCCAGGAGGGACCGGAGATAGCCGAAGAAATCCGTCTCGACGATCCGTTCGCCCCCGGACGATCTTTCTATGATGAAGGGGGGATGGAAGATGATCTTCCTCTTGGGATTGAGCCCAAAGAAGGAAAACCGGCTCCAGGTCTTGTTCTGCCGGGCGCTCTCAAGGAAGATGATCTCTTTCTCCTGCTGCAATGCCTTGAGGAGGGACAGCAGGCCCAGTTCCGAGAGATTGAGCTCCCGATAGAGAGGGATTCGGTTGTAGCTCAGGGAGAGCTTTTTCACTTTTTGCAGGGACGGATAGATCATGGTTTACCTCGTTGTTTCGATTTTCGAATAAAAAAAAGCCGCGAG
Organism: uncultured Spirochaetia bacterium; assembly: GCA_937967705.1. Taxonomy (GTDB): domain Bacteria; phylum Spirochaetota; class UBA4802; order UBA4802; family JAGODF01; genus CALCJG01. The sequence goes on along the minus strand of CALCJG010000485.1, from coordinate 3,999 downwards.
ATCTTCTTCTCCCGCGGCCCTTTGGGTATGAAAAAACCGCAGGTGGCTGTCCACCTGCGGTTTTAGATTATTCCTTGTTCTAATCCAGCGCTTATCGGGCGGACAACCTTGGGCTGATCCACCACCACCAATTTAACAGTTGATTGAGATAAGTGCTCTTCATGATTCCTTCGTAATTCGAAAATTTCTCATAAGATAGGGAATATCGAGAAAATCGTCAACAAGGAAATAAAAAAATTGCCAAATTTTTGTGATAAAATTAGACTTTAGCCCTTCGGTGCGCAGGCCCCTGGGGCAAGGGATGCGGTATTCGGGATGGAATCCCGTATCCGCCCGTTCTCAGGGAGATGATTCATGATGAGGGAAAATTATTCTGAAGGCTCCAGTTCCTTTCATTCTCTGTTCGCTCATTATTTCCGCATCCGCGGTTATCCTCCCCCTCCGTAAGGGGGGATGGGCGGAGCTCAAACCCCCTGAGACAGGAGGGCGGGAGTACAATCTCCAGGGAATGGCACGGCTGACGCTGAAGGAGTATGAGGAGGCCGAGAGATGTTTCCTTCAAGCTGTGGAGTTGAATCCCGCCGTCAAGTTCTACTATAACAACCTGGCAGTGGCCTGCATGAATCAGAGGAAATACCTCAGGGCCTACGGTTATCTGAAAATCGCCCTTTCCCTGGACCCCTCCTACGTGAAAGCCCTCTCCAACATGGCGGTTACCTGTTTTCATCTCTACCGGTTTCGGGAGGCCTACGGTTTTTATCAGAGGGCCCAGAAGACGGATCCGGCATACTCCAGCACCCGTTTCGAGATCAATCGGGTCATTCGGCGGGTGGAGGAGCTGCAGAAGGAGGACCCGAAAAACCGCGACATCCAGCGCATACTCCTGCTTTTAAAAGAGAAACAGGGGCGGGATTAGAGATCAGCCTGAGTGTTGATGTTGCGGAAGATCTCTCCCGGGTCCCCAAAGGGCTCAAGTTCCACATCAATCACCCTGCGCAGCTTGATGTCTCCGAAAAAGCTGATGATCTGCCGCCGCCCCAGGGCTATCTGTTTTTCGGCGGGGATGAGGCAGTTCCGAGAGTAGACCGCGTGAAGCGCCTCGAATCGTCCCCCGGGGCAGGGGACCACGGCGTCGTATTCCGGGGCCCGGGCCGCGAGGTAGCGGATGAGATCCGGGTTCAGGCGGGGCATGTCCGCGGCACAGATGAAGGCCAGCGGTGTCCGGCATAGGGTGAGAGCCGTGTGTATCCCTCCCAGGGGGCCCAGGCCCTTGATGAGATCCTCGTGACAGGGCAGGCCGAAGCCGGCATACTTTTCCGTCCCGTTCCCCACGATGGTAACCTCCGCAAAGAGCTCCTGGAGCGTTCGTATCACATGCTCGATCATCGGCCGTCCCTCATAGGGGAACAGGGTCTTGTCCTCGCCGAAACGGCGGCTCTGACCCCCCGCCATGATGAAGGCGGTTATATTTTCGGAACCCATCACCCCTCCTTTTGTGCAGTGCTGCCATTCTCCCCTGATATGGTTACCCGGCTGGCGGGAACCGTCCGGGAGGACCCTGTCTTTTTGGAATAGCTCGTCGGGTATTGAAGAGGGAGGACGGCTATTTTTCAAGAGGAAAACGGGAGGGTTGTCGCCGAAACCGGTGGGTTTTTTGCAAATCTGATTGCTTTTTTTCCTCTGTGCGTTACCCTGAGAGCCAGAGCTGTAAAAGATCCCGGATTCTGCGCGGGCTCATCTACCCTCCGAGGTATGGATCATGATCGGCCGACGAACTCTTTCTCTTTTGATCATCGGGATTCTTATGAGCGGAACCGCATGCCACCTGACCATGGAGGGGGCTGTGGAAGAGGAGATCCGCTCCCTGATGCGGTCACCCTGGAGCGCCACCGGGTCGGATTTCCAGCTGGCCCTCTGCGGATGGCCCGCTGCAAGGCGGCTGGAGTTGAAGTCCCTGTCTTTGAATATCTCACCCATGAGCGACCGAAAATTCGGCTCCGGAACGGCGGAGGCCGCTGCGGAAGGAGAGGGCGTGACCTGCCGGGGAAAGGTCTTCTTTACCTATTCCCGGGTCTACATGGGGGGGCATGGAGCCGGGGGATCGGAACTGCGGCTGGGAACCCTGAAAAGAGAATCCCCGGTGGAGGCCTTCCTGGCAAACCCCCCGGCCGCCCGGCCTTTGAAGGTGGGACAGCTCTTTAAAGGGGCTCTGACCCCGTCCTCTTTCCGGCTGCCCGACGGCTGCCGGGCGGAGTATTTTCGCCTCTCTCTCCCCATGCCGGACCCCCCACTTAAGATGATCTGCATCTCGGAAAACAAGGGTTTTAATCCCAAAGGGTATATCTATCAGCAGGGGAAACTTGTGGGTCCCTTCAGCTACTTTGGAAACCGGTTGCGGACCGGCGAGGCGATCCTCATGGTAACCGGCGGCAGCAGGCTGGGGCCCTTCAGTCTTAAGGTGGACCTGCTGGAGGGGGAGGAGGGCTCCAGGCTGCGGTATTGAGGCACGTAGACACTGGAAGAACCGGTGTTTTCATAGACGCATATCCACATAAAGAGGAGGGAGTTATGAAGAAGCTGACGTCGCTGGAGGAGATGTCCCGTCTGGAGGATCGTGAGATCCAGGCGGTTCTGAGAGAGCTGGAGATGGACGATCTGGTCGTCGCGCTGAAGGGGGCGAGTCCCGCTGTGCTGGATGCGGTGTACCGCAACATGAGTCAGAGGGCTGGTACGGTCGCCAGGGAGCGCGGCGAGGAAATGGGGCCGGTTCCCTTGGACAAAGTGGAGGCGGCGCATAAGCTGATCCTGGAGGCGGCCGCCCGCGTTCTCCGCTGACTTGCGCCTGGTCTCCTCCGCACGGGGGCTATCCGCCGTGTTCGGAGCCCCGGTATAATCTGTTTGACAATTACCGACAGTCTGAATTTAATACCTTTCGATGCGGTTTGCCGCATGAGTCAACAACCAAGGAGGTTCTAATTTGAGAGCGGCGATTTTTATTGACGGGGCTTATCTCCTGTCCTACATGAAAAGGAGTGATGTGGTGCCCAAATACGAGGATCTGGCCGATTTCTTCCTCAAACCCCTGCGAAAGGCTGTACAGCTGGATCTCCTGCGCTGTTATTTTTACTACTGCCCCCCCTGGATGTCTCCGGAACCCACGGAAAGCGAGAAACGGCGTATGGAGGAGCATGTTCAGCTTATGGAGGAGATGGAAAGCATGGAGCGATGGGCCGTCCGGCTGGGCAAGCTTCAGAGGCGATGGGAAGGGCACCGGGAGTACTTTGAGCAGAAACGCGTGGACGTTCTCCTGTCCGTGGATATGGTCCGCCATTCCGCGGCCGGTCACATACAGCACGCCATCGTAGTGGCGGGGGACAGCGATTTCATCCCCGCCATCGAGGCCACCAAGGAATCCGGGGCTACCGTTACCCTCTGGTACGGGGACGACAATTCCATCCATAAAGACCTGCTGGCCCTGGCCGATATCGTTCACAAGATGGACATCAAGAAACTGCCGGGTAAAAAGATCAAGGAAGCCAAGACAGCGCAGAAAGGGACCCAGGGGAAAAAGGCAGCGGCTGACGGCCCCATCGCCCTGGTCCCCCGCCGCCGTTTCTGGAGGCGCAAGCCCAAGGCCAAGCAGGGAGAATAACGCCGGGACCGTGTAAGGATGGGGGGATATGCCCAAGATCGTCGACCATGATGAATACAAGAAGGAACTCCTGGAGAAGTGTTTCCATCTCTTCAGCCGTAAAGGGTATTCCAGCGTAACCATGCGGGAGATCGCCTCGGAGATCGGTGTCTCCACGGGTTCCCTCTATCACTATTTTCCCTCCAAGGAGAGCATTCTGGGGGAGATGATCATCTGGGCCGGGGAGAGCAACGCGAGTGAGTACATCCGGCGGACAGGATCTACTGAAAATCTCAGGGAACGCTACCGGCTCAACGTGGAGTTCTGGAAGGAGCACGGGGAATTCTATCAGAATCTCATGCTCCTGG
>CALCJG010000484.1 GCA_937967705.1 uncultured Spirochaetia bacterium | reverse complement strand
GGATATGGTAAAAATGCTTTCCTTGAACATCGCCCTACCGAACATGCCGGAGATGAAGCCTATGGCCATCTTGGGAAAGGTTAGAAGCCCCAGTGGTGAGTTAGAAATGGAATCGTGAAAGAGCCCCGCGATGAATCCCGTAACCTCTCCATAGAAGGAACCGAAACTGTAGCCGCAATAGACGACCGCTATCAGGACGAGATCGGGCTTGATCCCCGCAATCCGGAGAGCGTCAAAAGAAGAATGGCTCTGGATTATCAGTGAGGCTAGAACGATTCCGGCGGTAAAAAGGTATCCTACGATCATTGTCCCCTTACTCCTCCTCAGTTTCTTTCAACAGATCCATGATTTCCTTGTCGGGCTCCTTCTTGATGACGAAAACCTCCTCGATCTTGTTAAAGTCGACAAGGGGGTTGATGAGTCCCCGCTGGTATGCGCTGGATTCCATGATTTCGGACTTCACAACTTTTCCGACAAGAAGTCCTGGCGGGAATATGCCGCCCTGTCCCGATGTCACAATGATATCACCGAATTTCAGCAGGGCCGATTTCGTAACATAATCCATGAGACAGAAGTTGGAATTGGAGGAGTATCCCCGTAAAAGCCCCGGGAAACGGCTTTCCTGCATGACGACCCCCAGTTTAAGATCGGGGGAGATGATGGGGAGTATGCGCGACACGCTGCCGCGTACCTCGATGACTTTGCCCACGACCGCCTTGTCTTCACCGACAAAGGCAATGACGGGCATGTTGACCCTTATACCATCTGAGGATCCGCGGTTGATGATCAGTGTGCGGAACCAGTTGTCGGGATCCTTGGAGATGATGAGCGCCGGGATGGAATCGTACCCCACTTTCTGATGAAGATTCAGCAGCTTGCGGAGCTGATCGTTTTCCCGCTTGATCTCGCCGAGCTCCTCGGACATCCCTTCATATTTCTGCAGCTTCTGACGCGTTTTGGCCAACTCGTCCCTGACATCTCCCAGTTCCGTAAGACCGGCCCAGAGCATATGGACCCCGTTCTGAAGCTTGTCGTACCCTTTCTGGAAGGGCATTACCAGGATGTTTCCCAGCCCCTCGATAGAGAGAGTAAAGGCGCTGGTTTGAACCGACAGGGAGATGACACAAAAGAGAGTGAATGCCGCAAAGGCAACTATGGTTTTATGGCGGATAAGAAATTCCAAGTTACGCCTCTGTGAATAACGAGAATAATATAAAACGACATCTCTCCCGACAGGGGGAGAGATCGTTGTTTTGTTCAAGACGATGACCCGCTCCCGGGAGAGCGGGGTGCCTGACCGGGCTGACTATTTCAGATTGGCCCTGTAGAGATACTTCAATTCTTCCAGAAACTTGCCGGCACCCAGAACGACACAGGTGAGGGGATTCTCCGCGCGGATGACCGGAACCCCGGTTTCCTTGCTGATGAATTTATCCAGTCCCTTGAGGAGCGACCCTCCTCCTGTCATGACGATCCCCCTTTCCACGATGTCGGCAGCCAGTTCCGGGGGTGTTTTTTCCAGGATTCGTTTGATGGCGTCCAGGATCTGATCAACCGGCTCTTTCAGAGCCTTACGGATTTCGGAGGAGTCAATTTCAAGGGTTCTGGGAAGTCCGGAAATGGCATCCCGTCCCTTGAGCTCCATAACCTCCGCCTTCTTTTCAGGGAAAGCGTTGCCCAGGCGGAATTTTACATCCTCCGCCATGCGCTCTCCGATCACTAGGTTGTATTGGGTTCTCATGTATTTGATGATGGCTTCGTCGAATTCATCTCCGGCTATACGCACTGAGTCGGCAATAACGAGACCGCCCAGGGAGATGACGGCAATTTCGGTGGTGCCTCCGCCGATATCCACGACCATGTGTCCAGCGGGTTCGTGAATGGGGATGTTGGCACCGATGGCGGCGGCGAGGGCTTCTTCGATCAGGAATATCTCCCTGGCCCCGGCCTGTTCGGCGGATTCGCGAACGGCGCGTTTTTCAACCTCGGTAATCCCTGAGGGAACCCCTATGACCACCCGGGGTCTTACCAGGGCTTTGCGCTTGTGTACTTTCGTAATGAAATACCGGATCATTTTTTCGACGGTTTCGAAATCTGCAATGACACCGTCCTTCATGGGTCGGATGGCGACTATATCTCCAGGGGTTCTTCCCAGCATCCTCTTGGCTTCATGACCAACGGCCAGGACTTTGCCGGTGCTGGTCTGAACTGCAACAACGGAAGGTTCACTCAGAACAATGCCCTGGCCCTTTACATGCACCAGCGTATTGGCCGTTCCGAGGTCGATTCCCATGTCATTGGAAAACATACCGTACAGCGAATCAAAGATCATATATAATCTCCTATTCTATATTACAGAGAAGTTTCTGTTTAAATTGCATTCTTGGCAAAGACGCAAATCATGCAATTGAATTCCCGATCAATACCCCTGTCCCCAAACAGGTGCGATTTTCATGATTGTGCCGCGATCAGATAGGGTATGATAGCGGTGTTAAACTTTCACTGGATGTGCTGATTGCGAAAACTTACACATTGTTCCAAAATTTCTAATATTCCATGCTCTATATTTGTCAAGTCATTATCCGATAAAACCTCGGGAATTATATAAATATCCCGTAAAAAAACGTTCCCGCATGCGAAACATTCCTTACCGCCATTATCCTGGAACCCTTCAAGACCCAAAACTTGGAAAGGAAATAATCTGATGTCCGGGATGGGGAGAAAGAGACTCTTCTACATGACACCGAGCAGTTTTTTTACTTCCTCATTCGACCTGTCGGAGGTGAGAACCTCCGTCCAGACGGCCTTGGCCTTTGTCTTGTCGCCCATGGCGGAATAACTTTTCCCTATCCATATCTTCAGCATCATATCGCGTTCATCGATCTTCAGTGCATTGTTGAACTGAGCCAGGGATTCGCTGTAAAGGGATTGGATGAAATAGATTTTGCCTAGATTGATCTGGGCCAGCTTCATGATGCTGTTATCCTTGGTTTTGGCCAGTACCTGCTTGTATTCCATGATAGCGTTGGTATAGCGCTTCGCAAGCTTGTAGGCTGTTGCAAGGAAGAGTTGTCCCTCCAGGGTATCGCCGACATGTCCGTATTTCTTTATCAGTTCAAGGCCGGCATCTTCCTTACCGTTGAGAATGCCCGTAACGCCGATAAAACGCACGGTTTCTATGCCACCCATCTTTTCCGGCGAATCAATGCTTGCCGTGAGTTTGGCAATCTCTTCGATAGGGTAGTATCCTGTGTAAAAACTGGCTTTGGCAAGAAGGATGAAGTATTCCTGCATGTCATTGTATCCATAGAGCGCAAGCCCTTTTCGGACGTCCTTGATGGCGCTGGCAAACTCGGCATGAGCTTCCGGGGGGGTATCCTTGAGAGTATCATTTATGACCATGTCGGAGAACGAGCTCTTCAGGTAGGTTTCGCCAAGGAGGAAATGCACTTTCCCGGCCCGAAGAAAGGAATCCGCCGATGTGATGTTCTCGTCTTTACTGTCTTTGAAGAGCTTGTTGAGCTCTAAAAGGAGATTCTTTCTCTGTTCCCTGTCCTTTATGCGGCTGGCTTCGGCAATTTTGGCTTCCAGTTTGTTGAAAGTATATTTCCAGAAGAAAATGTAGCTTCTATAAGTGTAAATCAGATATCCGGAGCCGATGACAAGAACAAGGATCGCCAGGATCTTCAGGAAGAGATTGTCTCTTTTTTTTGATTTATAACGGGAATACATGATATTAAACCTCTGAAAAGGGCATTCTCCCTTTTTTGTATTTTCTAAAGCTCTGATAGATGTCCTCTATGAACCGGCTTTCCCTGTCGAAGAGAAACAGGCGGGTGACAGGGCTTCCCTTGATCAGAAGGACGAGATGGCTGCCGCCCCAGCTTATGTCATCTATCCGGTGATAATCGAACCGGTAGAGCTTCTTTTCCATCCGGAAGTTGATCCCCTCCCGGGATATTTCCAGTTTTCCCCGGCCTACTCGTTTCAGTTTCTGATAATATTCAGGGGTGGGATTTATGACCGCCTCACCCCCATCAGTTTCTATGATTTGGTCCGGATCGTCATAGAGAACCGCTGAATTATTCTCTGCATCCGCAGACTTTTCCTGCTGAAGGACGGGTTTATCCTGTCTCAGATCATTATCGGCATTCTTTTGGGAAAACTGCTCCTCTGTTTTTTCCTCAACAATGAGGTCATCCGCTGGGCGGGATTCTCCGGCAGCCAGATAGTCTCCCGCGTTTGCCAGTTCGGGTCTTTTCATCGGGCGGGTAGGAGCCTGGGACGGCGTTGATTCCCGTGTTTCCCTTTTCGGAGGGTGGGGGGGAGATAGGGGGACCTCCTCTTCCCCGGTGAGCACAGGAGGAACTCTTCTGAGTGTTTCTTCCCGGGGAACCTCTCCGGAGAATGCGTCACTCCGCCGATAGAAGCTGGCGGAAACGGATTCCTCCCTCTTGCCCGCGGTCAGGGAATAGAGGATGAGGGCGATTCCGGCGAGAACGAGTGAAATGGCGATATAGAGCATTAAAGGGTTTCTTTCTTTTCAATTAATTGATTTTAGAATTATGTCGTAATGAGCGGTTGTCAAGAAAATTTCCTTTCCAGCGCAAGAATTATTGACCATCAGGGATTTTCCAGAGGCCCGCTTTAAGGTAAGGGTGATCCCCGGAGGGAAAATCATCGGATTCCGAGGCGAGAAAAACCGGTTTCCACCCGGGAGGATGGAAAGAGAGGTACATTTCCTTCGACAGGGAGTGAGAGTTGACGGCGCTGAGGGCGTATCCGCCGGCGGCTATCTCGGAGATGACGGAAAGGTGCATCGGGTAATCCCGTTTTACGGAAAAAGTCCTCTTCTGATGGCGGGAAAAGGTCGGGGGGTCGTAGATGACCAGGGAAAAGCATTCCCCCTTTTTGCGGAGGATTTTCAGCCATTCCTTCACATCACCCTGAACGAAATCCCTTTCATCCACAGGCAGACCGTTAAGGGCATAATTTTCCCGCGAGCGCTGCAGAGCCGATTTTGAGAGATCGATATTAATGGCCCTCCGGCACCCGTTTTTCAACGCGAAGACGGAGAAGAGGGAAGTGTAGCAAAAGAGATTGAGTAGGCGGGGGGTTTC
>CALCJG010000483.1 GCA_937967705.1 uncultured Spirochaetia bacterium | reverse complement strand
GATTTACTCACTTATTTTTACCTTAAAATTTTCTCGTTTTCAATGAGGCGGGACATTATTGCACATTATGAGATCATGAGAGGCAAACCGGTCCCCGTGTTCAAAACAAAAAAATTTAAACTGATTAAACGGGGTTCAAAAGCAACGTGTACCTTCCCCAGCGTCTTTAAGGTTCAGGATAAACATGCCAGTAAAACATGGGAAAGTAACGGAAGCCTGCAATCGGTTTACATCCAGGGGGAAACGGGAGACATTACCATAAAAATCGAAAAGTTTCTTGGTTCAGGAGAGAATTAGAATCAGGGAATTACCAAATCATGATCATCAATCACTCTTAAAAATATTCTTGAATTTCATGGTCCCTCGATGGGAGGGTGGGCGAAAAGGCGTTGGGCATGTTTTCCTATGGAATAGGACGTGCGGTTCCTTTTAAATATTCGCTTGAATCTTCAGCGGATATCCGGCATGTGAGAACAATACTCCGCCTGCCAGCACGGGTCGGAACATCCTGATTGCACAGAGGAGGAAAAAATGGCACAGACGGGATTCCAGGGCTTTCCCCCGGAAACGCTCAAATTCTACAAGAACCTGATGAAGAACAACAACAAGCAGTGGTTCGCCTCCCATAAGGGTGATTTCGACAGTCAGGTCATGGATCCCGCACGTAAGTTCGTCATCGCCATGGGAGAAAGGCTCGCGCGGTTGTCGCCCGGAATCATAGCCGATCCCCGAACCGACAGGTCGATCTTCAGGATATTCAGGGACACGCGCTTCAGCCGTGACAAGACCCCCTACAAGACCAACTTGGCCCTCTGGTTCTGGGAGGGAGAACGTCCCCGAATGGAGTGCTCAGGATACTATTTCCATCTTGAGCCGTCCATGCTTATGCTCGGTGCGGGAGTCTACATGTTCCCCAAAGACCTGTTGAAGGTGTACCGGGAATCGGTGGCGGACGAAAAGCACGGCGCTGAGCTCGAAAAGGCCCTCAAAGCCATTGCCCGTAAAGGGGGCTATTTGCCGGGAGGAGAACAGTACAAAACGGTGCCCCGCGGGTACGATCCGAATCATCCCAGAGCGGAACTCCTGAAATATGGAGGACTTTATACGGGCATTGAACTGCCCGTTCCCCCGGAACTCCACACATCGAAATTGGTGGAGTTTTGTTTCAATCATTACAAAAACATGGCGGCCCTGCACACCTGGCTTTTGGCGATGACGCGGCGGGCCCCGCAGGATAAAAAAATTCCGCTGGCCTATAAATAAAGGAAATCTGTGTCAAAACGGCGATAAACCTTCACATGGAATATTCCCGGCAGGAGGTGGGGAAGCTGCTGAAAGCGGTTGGATTTGAAGCTAACCTTCCAAGACTGATAATAAATATACATTATTATAATACTGCATGTATGAATAATTTTTATTAAAAATAATGTATTAGGTGAAGTGCCTATTGACAACTTCTAAATTCATGTTAGTCTACCAGCATAATGTCATTCCACTGTGAATATTGAATTCGATTGTTGATGAATTTATTACAGCTGTAGGATGGTGATTCTGTGATTATTTTAAGAGTTATTAATGGAGGAAATGTAATGAAAAACAAAGTCAGAAAACCATTATTTGCGATTATTTCGATCATTCTTTTATCTACATGTGGTTCAGTCAATATCGTCAAAGAGCAGAGCGATGTCGACAATGAATATCTCAAGCAACAATACGGAGAGGGAACCAATCATTTTGCTGCCGTTGTGACTGAATATGGCTTCAAAAGTATTATGACTGCAATAAAGAATGGGATAATTGAAGACAAAAAACTGGATGATGCCAGTAAAGAAGCTGAGGTTGAAAAGCTTAACGCCATGAAATATATTAAAAACGGCTACCTTGCTTTTGAAATAATTACGTATCAGCCCCTTTACAAGAAACAGTACAACCTGAAATTCAGAATTTATGACAACAAAGGAACCGTTATGGTTTTACCGATACATTTTGTATCCCTGAAAAAAATGTGGGCAAGGAAATATGGTTCAGGTATTTATTATGATTATATATGGATGTTTCGGCTTAGAAAACCACTCGATACCATGCAACCCGACGAGCTTCCGTTGAAAATGAGCGTCACATACCCGAATAACAGGACGAATATCTACTCGATTAAACCTTAATTGATAGTTACTTGTAATCCAGGGATTTTAACCATTCGTAGATAATCCATTTTCCAAAATAAAGTGTTATGCAGGAAGGGTTGCGCTCAGCATCCTTCCTGTAAAGCCGATTTCTCCTCAAGAACAAGCCCCCCGCCCGGGGGATAGAAAAAAGAAACCCCCATTAAAGGGGGAAGGAGTGACCTAGCAGCAGAAGTATCCCCCTCAGGGGGAGTAAAAAACACCTCTTCGAGCCGTTCTGGGGGGAACGGCCCGGAGAGGTTTCTCGCGTATCAGGAGTAACAGGTCCTGTTGATGATGACCTGCTTCAACTCATCGGAAAGGTCGTTGAAATAGGCGCAATAACCCGCGACGCGCACCAGGAGGTGAGGGTGCTTCTCCGGATTATGATAGGCCTCGATCAGTATCTCTCTGTTTATGACGTTGGGCTGGAACTGCATGCCGCCCTTCTTGAAGAAGGTGCGGATGATTCCCGAAAGGTTCCGCACACCGTCTGCGCCGTGGAAAAGCGCGGAGTCTATGGTGAAGGTAACCGTGGTGCCGTTGGGGGCGTAAGCGGCGTAATCCACACCGGCCACGGAGTTGAGGGAGGAGAGAAGATCGCCCTGCTCCATCCCGTAATGGGGGGTGATGCTGTTGGCCAGCGGGGTCCCCTTGATCCGGCCCGAGGGCAGGGAGGGGGTCTTCTTTCCGTAGATGTCGCTCACGTTAAGGGCGTAGTAGCCGGCGGAGTAGATCCCGTTTCTGGGGCAGTTCTCCACGGAGTTCAATGCGTTTACGTAGACCGCCAGGGTGCGGTTGACCCATTCCTGGGCCTCCCGGGAGGCGTCGTTGCCGAACTTGGGAACTGACAGGAGGGCTTCGTGGATCCTCCGGTTCTTCTCTCCCTGAAAATCGTTATCTATGGCTTCGAGGATTTCATTCAGACTGTAGAGACCCTTCTTGAAGACCACCTCGTTGATGGCGTAGAGGGAGTCGGCCACGTCGGTGATGCCCACCGCCTGGATGCCGCTGCTGTTGAAACGGGTCCCCCCGTCATAGGCGTCCTTTCCGGTTGCCACGCAGTTTTTAAAGAGCGATGAGGCCAAAGGAGTGGTAAAATTCTCCCGGAGTATCTTCTCGATCCTCTGATGGTCGGTCAGGATGGAGGAGGCCAGCTTGTTGAGTCGGTTCTGAAAACGGCTTATCAGCTCGTCCATGTTTGCGGGAGGATTGTATACGGCCAGGCCTCTCTTCATCTTGAAACGATACCGGGACCTCATGTAGCGTGAAAAGATGAAGCGGGAAACGGGGTTCTTGCCGCTGAAGTTGTATTCGATGAATTTGGTGGTAATCTTTTCCATCTGGTCGGCAAAACCGAAGTTCCAGAGATCGTTCTCTTCGCCCTTCAGGGCCTGAAGGAAGGGAAGGGTGACGTTCATGTTGGCGCAGTCGGTGTTGCCGAAATGGTCGTCGCTGGCGTTGGGCTCCACACATCCCACGATGGAGTAGTTGCGGGCGTCTTCCAGGCTGGTGTCATAATACCGCTGCAGCGTGTCGAAATAGATATGGTCATTGTAGAGCGCCGGCATGGGAGCCCCGTTGATGTAAACCTCGGAGATCCTGTCGACGTATTCCTGCGGGCTCTTGTCGTGTATGCGGGCCGTCATGTTGACCGCGAGGGGCTGCAGTTCGCAGATGTCCAGAAGCATGTAGGTCAGGTCGTTGGTGGCGTCTTTTCCTTTTTTGTCCACTCCGCCGATGGTTACGGTCTGGTCGGTGGACTGGGTTTCGAAGAGCCTCCCGATCCTCAGATAGGTGTCGCCGTCGCTGATCAGTATGGCCTCGTCCATCTTGAGTATCAAGAGTGCCATCAGTTCTTTGGCCTTTTCATAGGTGATGATTCCCTTCTCCAGGTCCCGCTTGTAGTAGGGGTAGAGAACCTGGTCGAGACGGCCGAAGGAGACGGCGTTTTCGTAGGATTCGATGCAGAGAGCAATCTGCAGAAAGACCATGCTCTGAACCGCTTCGTGATAGGTCCGGGCCGGGTACTTGGGGACGTGCCGGCAGATCTCCGCCATTTCAGAGAGCTCCTTGCGCCGTGCGGGATCCTTTTCCTTAGCGATGAGATCTTCGAGGGCTACGGCGTATCTCTCCGCGAAGGCTTCCAGGGCGTCGAGGCCGATGAGGGCTCCTTCGTAGAAGTCCTGGGTTTCGGCGGGCATCTCCTTACGCTTTTCTATGATCTCCGCCTTGATGCCTGTGGTGCCCAGCTCCAGCATGCGGTCGAAGTTGACGATGAAATGAGCGATGGCAGCCATGTTATTGTTGAATCCGGTGGTCATCTCGGAGCAGCGCGCCACGGTGAGCATGAGATCGGAAGCGGTCGGATTGACCTTCTTCATGAGGCTGTGCCGCACCCAGAAGGGGAATATCTTGAAGTAGAAGGCCAGCTTGTCCCGGAGGGATATCTTGAAGGCCACAGGGGTCTGGCGGTTGATCTGATGGATGATGTTGACGAGCAGAACACCGAAGTGTTCTTCCCAGGCTTGTCCGCCGACTCTCTTGGATGTGAAGTTGCCCACCAGGAGTTCCTGGGGATACACGATGACCTTCTTGTTCTTCAGAACATAGGCCAGGCGCTCGGACCGGTGAATGGGGGTGGGCTTTTTGAAGCCGTTCTTCTTGTAGTACTTCGTTTTCAGCTTGGATACTTCCAGGCAGAGATGATAATCGCTCTCGCGTATGGCGTCCCGGATGTCATAGACGCGCTGGGTAAAGACGGCCGTGTTTCTCCGGGCGTCCAGTTCGAAACAGTTGGCTTTGATGCCGTAGGACTTGAAGAGGTCCAGGGCCTTTTTAACGGCTTCCATGCTCTGCTCGTTGGTGATGTTTAGCTTTTCCTGAACGATCCCCAGGCGCCGGGCTTTGTCCT